>CAYQRR010000022.1:5996-16147 GCA_964419635.1 uncultured Chitinophaga sp.
AAATTCTTCGTGCCGACAAGGTAGGCGATGAGTTTGGTGTGCAATACATTATTAAAGCCAAAGGGGATGAGTATCAGCGCATAGAAGAGGTAAAAAAGACCAACGCCAAACTCATTACTTCGTTGAATTTCCCCAAGGCATATGATGTAGAAGACCCCTACAAAGCCCATTGGATTGAATTAGAAGACATGAAACACTGGGAGCTGGCACCCACCAACTGTGCCGCATTGGCCAAAGCAGGAGTTGATTTTGCCATTTCCGCATCAGACATAGAAAAAAAAGAAGATTTTTTAGCCGCGCTTCGCAAGGCGGTGAAGTACGGTTTAGATTCGGTGGCAGCCTTAAAAGCGCTCACGTACCAACCGGCTACTTTTATTCAGGCTTACGACCAAGTAGGTTCGCTGGAAGCCGGCAAATTGGCCAACTTCTTTATTACCTCTAAGCCACTCTTTGACGATAAATGCGAAATCAACGAAACCTGGATTCAAGGAAAACGCTATGAGTTAAAAGCGTTTGATGCGGCAGACATCCGAGGCACGTATGAATTGGTGATAATTGGCCCGGAAATTACCAAAGCCACGCTAAAAATAAGTGGAGATGCCACAGCTCCCAAGGCGCAATTTACAAATGCAGATTCAAGCAAGACCGATGTAAAGTTGACCTACAAGGAGAAAGACATCGCGCTTTCATTTACCACCCTTTCGCTCCAGAAAGAAAACAGAATCGGAAAGGTGCGATTGACCGGCAACATCGATTATTCCAAGAATAGTTGGAGCGGCCAGGGGCAGTTAGCCAATGGAGAATGGGTGACATGGTATGCTAATCAAAAATCGGGGCCCGAAGCGGATACCACCAGAGCAAAATCAGACACCACCGATGTTACCAAAGACCTGGGGAAAGTGGTATTCCCGTTTTTGTCCTATGGCAACGAGCAAATACCGGTGCCCGAAAATTTTCTGATTAAAAACGGAACCGTGTGGACAAACGAAGCAGAAGGCACGCTCGCCAACACGGATGTCATTATCCGAAACGGAAAAATTGCCGCCATTGGCAAAGGCCTGTCCTGCACCGACTGCAAAGTAGTGGAGGCTGCCGGCAAGCACGTGACCTCCGGTATTATTGACGAGCACAATCACATTGCCATATCCGAAGGCGTTAACGAAGGAACCGAATCCAGCAGTGCAGAGGTGCGAATTGGTGATGTAGTCAACTCCGAAGACATTAATATTTATCGTCAATTGGCGGGCGGTGTGATTGGCGCACAGCTATTGCATGGTTCGGCCAATGCCATTGGCGGACAAAGTGCTTTGGTGAAGTTCCGTTGGGGTTATGCTCCGGAAAAAATGAAGGTGGAAGGCACAGACGGGTTTATCAAATTTGCTTTGGGCGAAAACGTAAAACAAAGCAACTGGGGCGACCACAGTACCGTCCGCTATCCGCAAACGCGCATGGGAGTGGAGCAGACGTATTACAACTACTTTACAAAAGCAAAAGAGTATCAAAAACAGTGGAATGAATTCAATGCCGCCAAAGTAAAAGGGGGCGCTCCTCGCAGAGACATAGAACTGGAGGCACTGTCAGAAATCATGAATCGCAAGCGGTTTATTACTTGCCACAGTTATGTGCAAAGCGAGATAAACATGCTGATGCACGTAGCCGATTCTTTTGGTTTTCGGGTAAACACCTTTACGCATATTCTCGAGGGCTATAAAGTGGCCGACAAGATGAAGGCACACGGAGCCAATGCCTCTACCTTTGCCGACTGGTGGGCTTACAAATACGAGGTGATAGACGCCATACCTTACAACACCGCGCTATTGACCAAAATGGGCATTAACACCGCTGTAAATTCAGACGATGCAGAAATGGCCCGCAGACTAAACCAAGAGGCCGCTAAGTCGATGAAATACGGTGGCCTCTCCGAAACAGAAGCCTGGAAAACAGTCACCCTGAATCCCGCCAAGATGCTCCATCTCGATAAACAAACCGGCAGTATTAAAGCCGGCAAAGATGCCGATGTGGTGGTATGGAGCGATCATCCTTTGTCCGTTTATGCCAAAGCAGAAAAGACTTTTGTAGATGGCATTTTGTTTTTTGATAAAGATAAAGACCTGCAAAAGCGCGAAGCAATTCGAATGGAGCGCGCCCGTCTGATTCAAAAAATGCTCAACGATAAAAAGGGCGGAGGCTCCACACAAGAACCAGCTCCTAAAGGGAGTTCACTCTACTCTTGCGGAGCAGACCACGACCATCAACACTAATCTAAACTAAACTTTATGCGTTTATCTTCCTTCTTTTTTATCCTGGCAGGCATGACCGCAGGGGCAAGTGTATCGGCCCAATCAGAGGTGCCGGCTCCTGCCGAAAAACAAAAGCAACCCATCTACCTCACCCATGCTACGGTGCATGCCGGAAACGGTACGGTGTGGAACAATGCTACGGTTGGGTTCGAAAACGGAGTTATCACCTTTGTGGAAGAAAACCCTTCTTTCAAAACAGACGAAACCCTCGGCAAAGTGATAGACTGCACCGGCAAGCATATTTACCCGGGCATCATTGCCCCCAATACAAAAATCGGCTTAGATGAAATAGAAGCTGTTCGATCCACCAACGATTATGCCGAGGTAGGCAGCTACAACCCCAATGTGCGCAGCATTATTTCTTACAACACCGATTCGCGCGTTACCCCTACCGTGCGCAGTAATGGAGTTTTATATGCGCAAACAGTACCGCAAGGTGGTGTGGTGTCCGGCACTTCTTCGCTGGTGCAGTTGGATGCCTGGAACTGGGAAGACGCGCTGGTGAAAGAAGATGGCATCTGGCTAAACTGGCCCTCTATGCTTAGTGGTGGGGGCTGGTGGGCAGAGCCCAGCGCACCGAAGCAAAACAAAGACTACGATAAAAACGTGACCGCCATACGCGATTATTTTCGCGAAGCCAAAAGCTATCAGTCGGTAGTACACCCGAAGGACAACCTGCGGTTTTCGGCTATGCGTGATTTGTTCAATGGAAAGAAGAAGCTGTTTGTTCGCGTGTCGCGCGCTCCCGAAATGCTGCATGCCCTCCAGCTGGCCGAAGAATTTGCTGTGCCACTCGTGATAGCCGGTGGCAGCGAAAGCTGGATGATAGCCGGTGTGCTGGCACAAAAGAAGATTCCCGTGATACTGAGCGAAACACACGATTTGCCGCGCAGCGATGATGCCGACATTGATCAGCCGTTTAAAACTCCTGCTCTGTTGCAAAAGGCAGGAGTCTTGTTTTGCCTCAGCATTCCTAATGGTTTTTGGCAAGAGCGCAATTTGATGTTTCAGGCGGGCACTGCGGTGGCCTATGGCCTGAGCAAAGAAGAAGCGTTGGCCTCTATTACGTTCAACACCGCTAAAATCCTTGGCATAGACACCAAACTAGGATCTGTTGAGAAAGGGAAAGCGGCCTCACTCATTGTTTCATCGGGCGATGTGCTGGATATGAAAACATCCAACATTGAATACGCATTCATAGAGGGAAGAATGATTGACCTCAACAATAAGCAGAAGGAGTTGAATGTTAAGTTCAGTAAGAAGTACGGGCTGAATTAAACGTAGACTACCTGACCAGAAATTTTTTCCATTTTCTCTCCCATTCGTTTTTTACTTCTATCGCATATACCCCGGGAGAGAGGTCGTGTAACCATAGCTCTGCCTTGTAAACACCGGCCAATTCGAAACCGCGCACAACCACTTTCTCCGTTTGCCCCAACAAATTAGTGATGCTGATTTCGGTATGTCCGGCATGGGCAAAAGCGTAGCTCAAGACTAACCTATCCGCAGCGGGCACCGGGGAGATAGCTATTCCGGAAACGGAACCGGAAACGGCCTCTAGGCCGGTGCTTATGCAAGGCCCGGGATACATACCGGTGACTCCACCGAATAGCGTAGCCACACATGCATTATCGTAGGTTACGCTATCACATCCGCAAACAGGGTCATACAAGGGGGCATCGCAACACAAACTGCCGGGTTCGCAAATCAATGCAGTATCAATGCAAAGGTGTGGCCCTACGAGCGAATCGCAAATACTGGCGGTGCAGTTATTCGCATCGCTCACCGTTACACAATAATTGCCTTGCAGCAGATACTGAATGGAATCGGTCCCCCATCCGCTTGTGCCATTGCTCCAGCTAAAAAAGAATGGAGCGGTGGCATTACTTACGATGGCTTTTAGTTGACCATTGGCGGCTATAAAAGAGGTGGGGTGTTTCTTTTGCAACGATAAAGACAGATTGCACGGAGGCGAGCCGGCTGTGGTATCTATACAAGTAATTTCCACTTCGCTGCCCTGCATGCAAAACGAAATGCACGATGAAGGAATATACGAAAAGCGAATGGTGTCCCCGGCTACAAATCCAAGTTGGTCCAGCGATACATTGCAAGGCATTAGCAATTGTATGGAGCCGGTATCTATCAGTTTGCACTCGGCACCCTGGACCACTGTACCCGTTTTTTCACAACTGCTTGCATAGTGGAGTTGCAGTTCATCTACTTTAAACTCCGTAGCGGCTGCTATAATTCCACAGCCACCCCACAATTTGCCTCCGAGGATTGTAATCCGGCAAGAATCAACCACCGTGCTGTTTTGCGATATTAAAACGGTTTCGGGAGTCCAGGATGTAAAACCACTACTCTGCGTAAATTCACGATAGCCGGCATCCACCACTACGTTATTGTGTAGTAGCTGCACCAACACCGAAACAGTGTCTCTCTCCGGATATAAAGAATCGTTGACACAAGGCGCAAACTGTGTTTTATAAAAAAAGGAAAGCGATTCGGGGTGCTGCGAAACGGCAACGGTGGTGGTGGCCTGGGCATGAAAGAGTCCATTACCAATCAGATTAGCCGAAAAACTTCCGGAATAGTGATCGGTGTCTTTTACCACAATGTATGGATTGTAAGGCGGCAAGGTGAGCGGATGGCTGTTGGTTTCCCAACCCAGCAACACCGGTTGGGCATCCCAGAATTCAAATCCCGAATTAAAAACTTGGGCGATGCCAGTGCCGGTGAACAAAGCTATTATCAAAAGCGTGAGCATTAGGTTCTTCATATCAATGATTGTGATGGTAAAACGAATAAAGTGCGAAATGCGTTGCTTGCGGCAATAATTTCACAACGAATGAATCCTCTGCTATTATTGCGATATGGGCAAGGCAAAAATGTTTAAGCTACGCAGTATAGATACATTTTCTAATGTGTTTCAGAATGAGCACTTCACCCACCCGGTGATGCGAAATGCCGAAGGACAAGAACTGGACCTGCGCGGCAAATGGAAATCAGTTGTTTTTAAAAACAATCAACCCTTAGTGGTGGAGCTCGCCTGCGGCAAGGGCGATTACTCTTTGGCATTAGCTGCCAAGAACCCCGACAAAAATTTTATTGGCGTAGACTCTAAAGGGGCACGAATTTTTACGGGAGCCAAAACAGCTTTGGAAAGCGGACTTCACAATATTGCCTTTGCCAGAATGAAAATTGAAAACATCACCAATTTTTTTGCCCCGGGCGAGATAGATGAGGTCTGGATTACGTTTCCGGATCCCTTTCCCAAAAAAGGCGATGCCAAACGAAGACTCACCGCGCATAGTTTTTTAAAACGATACCAAACCATTTGCCAACCCGGCACCCGGGTCAATTTCAAAACCGATGATTTGCCGCTCTTTCATTTCACGAAAGAAAGTGTGGAGTCTTTTGGCTTGCCTGTGCTGTATTACAAAGAAAACATTTATGCCTCTCCGCTCGATTTTGAAGACCTCAACATTCAAACATATTACGAGAAAAGCCATTTGGCCAATGGCCGCACCATCAACTTTCTGCAGTTTCAGTTATGAAAAAAAAGAAGACATGGGACCGTAAGCCAGCCGAAGCCGGGTCGGAGCACACCTATTCCTTTTTCGAAAATGTGTGGGCAGTGGTTCGGCTGATACCGCGCGGCAGGGTTACCAGCTACGGGGCCATAGCCCGCTATCTGGGCTCGGGGAAATCGGCCCGCACAGTAGGTTACGCTATGAATGCCGCCCATGGGCAAAGTCCACCGGTGCCGGCACATCGGGTGCTCAACCGAAACGGTATGCTCACCGGCAAGCACCATTTTCCGGGACCGGAGGTGATGCAACACTTGCTGGAAAAAGAGAAAATTAAGGTGGCGAACGATACGGTGGTTGAGTTTAAACGACTGTTTTGGGACCCGGCCGCAGAGCTCTGATTTTCAGGCCCTCTAAAAAAAGAAAATTCGATTTGTTGGTTATTTACCCACAAATAGTAGATTTGGCGTCCGAGAGGCTCGGAAATAAAGGAATGAATATGAAAAACAAATCTTTGTCATACGCTCTGGCATTTGCTTTTATGGTGCTGGCTGTGTCTGTTTATGCACAAGGCGGTCCACCACCACCACCACCACCACCACCACCGGCCCCACCTCAGGTGCCCATTGATGGCGGTATCTTTTTACTTTTTGCTTCGGGTTTAGCTTACGGGGCCAAGAAGTTGTATAGCCGATAGACTTTAATTCTCATAAAATAAACAAGCCCTCGCCATATCAGCGAGGGCTTGTTATTTATACTTGAGTCAAAAGAGCTTATTTCTTACTTTTTAGTTAACGGTCGCTTAAGAAAAAACTTAACCTGGCGCACTTCTTCCAGCGAAAGGGTTACTACAGATACCAACTCATACCCTTCGGCACCCAAATCGTTTAACTGTTCGTCCAGCGTATAGTTGCCGTTGTTTATTTTTTCATAGCGCTTCATCAGCCGGTCCTGTTCTTCTTTAGAAGCAGTGCTGTTCATTTTCTTCTTAATGCTTTTGATGGCCTCCTCTTTACTTTCCTGATTTTGCTGCTCTGGTAAGCTAAGCTGCCCATCTTTTTCTACGTTGGCCGTAAGTGTAAGATATTCAAAAGCGGTAGCGGGTTTATCTTTGTAGGAAGACTCAGTTGCCGTAGTGGACCGCGAACCGGACGAAGCAGCCGGAGTCATAGCCTCAGTTCTTGTTTGTGCAAATGTGGTGGTGCTCAGCAGGGTGGCAGCCATTAGAAATAGTTGTTTCATACGATAATGTGATTTTGTGTTGTAAAGAAAGTAAAATGACAATGGCCGCTAGCCAATTCCTCCGTTCAGTATTTTGACCCGGGCAAATTTGAGCATGATTTTTTTTAATCCAAAAGAGCCAAATTGAACCGTGGCAATTTTATTGGCCCCTACTCCTTCGATAGATATCACTTTCCCTTCTCCGAATTTTTCGTGTAGCACTTCGGTGCCGGCTGCCAGCCTACTTACATCATCGGCCACAAAAGGCTCGGAAGAAGCGGAGCTCTGGTTTTGTGCCGAAGGCTGGCTGGGCTGGGCAGGCACACTGCGTTGAAACTGCGACAAAAAGCTGCTCGGCTTGTGCTGCGACTGCTGATGCACCTTTGGTTTTTTTAAATCGCCATGATGCGACACCACATCATCGGGCACTTCGTTTAAAAAGCGGCTGGCATCGCAGTAATTCAGCTGGCCAAACTTATAGCGCGTATTGGCATAGGTTAAAAACAGTTTTTTCTCGGCCCGGGTAATAGCCACATAAAACAAACGTCTTTCTTCTTCCAGGTCTTCGATTGAGTAAAGCGATTGAGTGCCCGGAAAAAGATTTTCCTCCATACCCACCACATAGACTACAGCAAACTCCAACCCTTTGGCAGCATGGATAGTCATCATTTTTACACTGTCCTGCAGTTGCACGTCTTTATCGTCACCGGTGAGCAGCGCCACGTTTTGCAGAAAGCCCCCCAGATTTTTTTCAATGGCTTCGGTTTCATTGCCAATGATTTCATCGTCTTCCACAAATTCTTTGATGGAGTTCAAGAGCTCCTGAATGTTTTCGAAGCGACTGACTCCTTCCACGGTTTTATCGTTGTATAGCTCGGCAATGAGGCGGGTGGTTTTTCCAATGTGCGCAGCCAGGTCATAGGCATTCATCTTCCATTGCTGCGCGCTGAAACTTTTCATCATGAGCACAAACTCTTCAATAGCATTTTTGGTGCGTTGCGGAATGTTATATTGATGCATGTTGTCCAACACATCCCAGGGGCGGAGGTTTTCGTTCGTGGCAGTGATAATTATTTTATCGATAGTCGTTTGGCCAATGCCACGAGCCGGATAGTTAATGACGCGCTTAAGGGCTTCTTCGTCATAAGGGTTCACCGTCAGCTTGAGGTAAGCCAATAGGTCTTTCACCTCTTTGCGCTGATAAAAGCTCATGCCGCCATATATCTTGTAGGGAATATTGTGCCGCCTCAGGGCTTCTTCGAGTGCGCGGCTTTGGGCATTAGTGCGATACAAAATGGCAAAATCATTATTCTTAAAATGATCACGCATTTTAAGCTCCATAATGCTGTCGGCCACCCATCGGCCTTCTTCATTATCGCTGGGGGTGCGCACTATTTTAATGTCATCTCCTTTGCCGTTTTGGGTCCATATTTCTTTGGGCAACTGGTGGCGGTTGTTGTGAATAAGCTCGTTGGCGGCTTTCACAATGTTTTGGGTAGAGCGGTAGTTTTGCTCCAGCTTGTAAACCTTGAGTTCCGGAAAGTCTTTTTCGAAGTTGAGAATGTTATCGATGGTGGCTCCCCGAAAGGCATAAATACTTTGTGCATCATCGCCCACCACCGTGATGTTTTGATATACATCGGCTATGCGCTTAACGATGGAATACTGAAGATAGTTGGTGTCCTGAAACTCGTCTATGAGTACATACTTAAACTTGTGCTGATACTTATACAGTGCATCCGGAAATTTTTCGAGTATGACATGAATGTTCAGCAACAGGTCGTCAAAATCCATGGCTCCGCTCTTGAAACACCGCTCACAATACAGCTTATAGATGTTAGAGGTGGCCGGCCTCCGCTGGTTTTTATCTTCGGTGATAAGGTCGGCATCAGTGGCATACATGGCGGGCGTAATGAGGGCGTTTTTGGCCGAGGAAATGCGATGCTGAATCTGATTGGGTTTATAAATTTTGTCGTCCAGATTTTGCTCTTTGATAATGGTTTTAATCAGGCTGCGCGAATCATCGGTATCGTAAATGGTAAAATTGGATGGGTAGCCCAGGCGCTGTGCTTCCACGCGCAGGATGCGGGCAAACACCGAGTGAAACGTGCCCATGTATAAGCTGCGGGCGTTGGTGCCGGCTATTTTTTCGATGCGCTGGCGCATGCTGTCGGAGGCCTTGTTGGTAAAGGTAAGCGCCAGGATACTAAACGGATCTGCACCGGATTGGAGCAGGTGGGCAATTCGATAGGTGAGCACACGGGTTTTGCCTGAGCCGGGTCCGGCCACTATCAGGGTGGGGCCTTCGCTATTAACCACGGCTTGGCGCTGGGCCTCATTTAATTCTTCGAGATAATTCATAGGCGCGAATATGGTAATCTGACCAGTGGGTCGGCAGAAATATTACACACATTTAAAAACAAAAAACCGGCACAAGTGGCGGCTGTTGTATGCTCTATTGGAATTTTTGCGGTCGGGGCGAGCAGGGCAACTCTGTCCTCTGCATAAGCAGACGATACCCTGTACTATTTAGCCTATAAAAATGCTCAGGGCAGTATGGCAATTTCTTCTTCAAGCTTGCCATCGCGAAACATACGGAGGTAATGCTTTTGGTGGTTCATGTCTTCGCTGCTGAGTTCATAGTGGTAGGTGTAGGAGCCCTCGCGCTGTGCTTCGTTATTGACATAAACAGTTTTCATATGGTTGGCTTCGTCAAAGAGGGCCACCAGCACCCGGGCGGTGCGCGATACACTATAGCTCAGGCTGCCGCTATATACCGTGCGGGTGCTATAGGAGCGCTGCGGCTCTGCAGCCGGGGCGGCAGGTGAACCATAGATACTGGCCTCGGGCAGGCCCTTGGCGCGGGCCACGTACCTGCGGAGGTCATACATAAGGGTGGTGTCATCATCCACAATAGTGTGCAGGTCGCGGTTATCGGTGAGGCACCACACGGCATCCTGCGCGGTATTGTTTTGGTATTTTTTGCGTTCAATGAGCTGTGCCAGGCCCAGCAACGAGCCGGTGGCACGCTTACCCATTTTAAATTTTTTTTCGCTGCCTGGAGCGGCATCGCCCGCCTCGCTGCACATGGCGTAAATTC
>CAYQRR010000023.1:0-15865 GCA_964419635.1 uncultured Chitinophaga sp.
TGCGACCGCTATATAGATTCGCTGGTGGCGCGGCTGCAAGCCGTGGCGCACTATCAGCCCCGCTTCGCCTATTTTAATATTTATCGCATTGCTAAGTTGAGTAACGAGGCGGGCGCAGCTTGGGGCTTTGATGGACACACCACCGTAGATAACCGCTACGGCAGTCGTTTTAATGCTTTTACACTTCCGCGTTTGTTGATTCCCGAAAAGTATGATACGCTCTTTGCCGATATAGCGCAATATGTGCCGCAGTATGATTTGGCCCTGATGATGGTAAATGACCAAAAATATGGCGGTGCGGGCTGGAGCTTATTTGACGGGCGCAAGGTGGCCACCTTTAGCCTGGAGGAAGAAAGCGGCTGGCACCTGGGCGATGAAATAATTATACACGAGATGCAGCACATCATGCCCTTTGCGGGGCATGGCTACCCGGGCGATGAGTATGAAGATTCGGTGGCCTGCCTCATTTATGACTCTATCCCCTATGCCCCCAACTTTACAGCCGATACCGTCCTGCAGCGCAAGTGGCAGCACTGCCTGGGCCTGCCGGGGGTGGGTTTTTATCCCGAAGCGGGCATCTGCCAAAATAATTATCGCCCCACCGATGACTGCCTGATGCACCGCGTGTTTGGCTTTCCGGATTTTTGCCCCGTATGTCGCGAAAACTCCACCGCCTGGCTGGATAGTATGATTAACCCCCTTTATAACCTATCGCCCAACGCGGCCGATTTTATGTCCGGCACGCATACCTACAGCGTGCAGGTGGAACCGTTTTCGGTAAATACCTTCCGATACCAATGGTGGCTCGATAACGACCTGGTGGCCCAAAACACCCTGTCGCACACCATCGATTTTGCGGCAATAGATAAAAGCGGGAACCACACTCTGCGCTTTGTGTGCACCGATACAGACCCACATATTATAGACACTACCCTGCGCAGGCCCTGGGTGGCGGAGTGGGAATTGCTCACCTACGACTCCACGGTAGCCGTGGCTGCGCTGGCCGAAGAAAGCCTCCGCTTGTTTCCCAACCCCGCGCACGAAAGCGTAACGGTGCAGCTGGGCCGGTCCTGGCCGGCACTATCGGTGAGCCTCCGCACCCCTGCGGGGCAGGTGTGCCGGCAGGCCGATGTTGCTTTTACCGGCACCTTTCCACTCTCTGTGGCCGGCTTGCCCCGGGGTATTTATTTTCTGCAGATACAAACCGGCCAGCAAATCCTGACCCGAAAACTGGTTGTGGACTAAATCCGATTTTTGATAAACGAGCGTTAAGCATAGGAAACTGAATCTCCGTGGCCAAAAAGAAAACCGCTAAACCGGCATCCAAATCGCGAAAAACCCTTTCGCCCTGGGTCAAAATTCCGCTCTGGGTGCTGCTGGTGCTGTCGGTCTTGCTGCTGGCATTTGAGAATAAGAAATACCTCCGCAGAGCGTATCGCCACTTTGTGCATCGCTACCAAAAAACGAACTGGCGCCCCACCGATTTTCCGGCTTCGTACGATATTCACGGCATTGATGTGTCGCACTATCAGGAAGAGATTGACTGGAAAAAGCTGCAGGCCATCGACAGCTATGGCGACACCATTCAGTTCCGTTTTGCCTACATTAAAGCCACCGAGGGCCTGCTGACCGAGGATGCCCTCTTTGATGAGTATTGGGAAGATGCCAAAGAAGCCGGAGTGTACCGCGGAGCCTATCATTACTTTCTGCCCGACCGCAGTGCCGCCCTGCAGGCCACCAATTTTATAACGAGTGTAAAACTCCGCAAAGGCGACCTGCCGCCCGTAGTGGATATTGAAGAAACCCGGGGCAAGAAAAAAGCAGATATCGTGAAAGGCTTAAAAGAAATGCTCCTGAAATTGGAAGCGCATTACCGGGTAAAGCCGGTGATTTATTCCAACATCAACTTTATAGAAGATTACCTGTCCGAAGATTTTTCGGGCTATTCGTTTTGGATAGCGCATTACTACCAGGAGGAGATAAAACCCGATGAAAACATCCGGTGGTTGTTTTGGCAGCACAGCGACCAGGCCGATTTGCGTGGTATAAAAGGAGCCGTGGATGCCAATGTGTTTAATGGCGATGCTTATGACCTGGAAAAGTTATTGCTGCGCTAAGCAGCACAACGCCACCGCAGAGAATGGGTGGCAGGCTGCGAAATAAAAGAATATGACAATTCCGTGACTTTTGTGGCAGGGGCATTCGTTTATATTAGCGCGCCATGTATTCCATATTCAAAAAAGAGTTGCAGCAGTTTTTTAGTTCGCTCATTGGTTATTTAGCCATCATCGTGTTTTTATTGGTGCTGGGTTTATTTATCTGGATTTTTCCCGACACCAACGTGCTCGACAGCAACTATGCCACCCTCGATTCTTTCTTTTACATAGCGCCTTACATTTTCATTTTTTTGATTCCGGCTATTACCATGCGCTCCTTTGCCGAGGAAATAAATACCGGCACCATCGAGCTGCTGTTTACGCGCCCCCTCTCCGAAATACAAATTGTGCTCGGTAAATATCTGGCGGCCCTGCTGCTGGTGTTTATCGCCATTGTGCCCACGTTTATTTATTTCTACTCGCTGTATGTATTGGCTTCGCCTGCGGGCAATATAGATGTGGGGGGCATTTTGGGTTCCTATTTCGGTTTGTTCTTTTTGGGAGCGGTGTTTGTGTCTATCGGTATTTTTTGCTCCAGCCTCACCGGCAATCAGATTGTGGCCTTTATCGTAGGCGTGTTCATTTGCTTTTTTCTCTATTTCTCGTTCGATTACATAGCGCAGTTTAGTGCCTTTGTGGGCCGCAGCGATTATTGGGTAGAGTCGCTCGGGCTGGGGCAGCACTACGATGCCATGGGCAAAGGCGTGATAGACACCCGCGATGTGGTTTATTTTCTCAGCGTTATTTCCATTTTCCTTTTACTCACCCGCACGGCAATCAGCAGCAGAAGATGGTAAGCAGGCAACGAACAATTTCTTTCAGCAAAAAAGATGCGCTCATTCGTTTTGGGCTGGTGCTGGCTATTTTGATTTTGCTGAACGTGGTCAGCCGGTTTTTCTTTTACCGGATAGACCTTACTTCCGAAAAACGCTTTTCTATTTCGGCACCCACCAAATCCATGGTCAAAAACCTGAAAGATGTGGTGACCGTAAAGGTGTATCTGGATGGAGAGCTGAACGCAGGATTTACCAAACTGAAAGAAAGCACCCGCAATACGCTCGAGGAACTCCGCGCCTATGGCGGCCGCCATATCGAGTTCATGTTCATTGACCCCATGGCCGTGCAAAACCTGGACGAGCGCAAAGCATTGATGACCGACCTTATGCAGCGGGGCCTGTCGCCTACCAACCTGACCACCAAAAGCAAGACCGACACCAAGCAGCAGCTTATTTTTCCGGGCGCCATTTTATCGTATGGCGGACGCGAGTTTCCGGTGCAGCTGCTCGAAAATCAGATTGGCTATTCACCGCAGGAAGTCCTCAACAATTCGGAGGTGCTGCTGGAATATAAGTTTGCCAACGCCATCCAGAAGCTCACGCAGTTTCGCGCTCCCCGGGTAGGTTTTATAAGGGGCCATGGCGAGCTGAACGAAATGGAAACGGCCGATATGCGCCAAACACTCGAAGGCCTGCAGTATGAAGTGAAAGATTTTGACCTGAGTGCCAACTACTACATTCCCGAAAGATTTAATGCCTTGATAATTGCCAAACCGCAGCGCGCCTTTGACGAAAAAGATAAATACAAAATAGACCAGTATATCATGCGCGGAGGCAAAGTGCTTTGGCTGCTCGAAGGCACCAACGCTTCGCTCGATAGCCTGAAACGCAGCCCCACCGGCCAGTTTGCGGTGGGCAACGATTTTAATCTGGACGACATGCTGTTTAAGTATGGCGTTCGGGTGAATACCGATGTGGTGCAGGATATCAATCTGTGTAACCCCATTCCGCTCATTGTGGGGGCTATGGGCAATGCGCCACAAACCGAAATGTTCCCCTGGTATTATTTCCCTTTGCTGGTGTCGGACAATACGCACCCCGTATCGCGCAATCTGGACCCGGTGGCTTCTTTCTTTGCCAGTTCCATCGACACGATGAAAAACCCCGGAGTGCAAAAAACCGTATTGCTGCACACCACCCAAAATTCGAAGGCACAGATGGCGCCCACCCGCATTCACTTCGGCATTTTGCAGGGCAAGCCGAACCCGGCTAATTACACCCAACCCAATTTGCCGGTGGCGGTGCTGCTGGAAGGCACTTTCGAAAGTGTATATAAGAACCGGGTGTCGCCCGAGTTTCTGGCCGCCAGCGATACTATGGAAACCCTCCGGTTCGTGGAGCAGAGCCAGCGAAGCAAAATGATTGTGATTGGCGATGGCGACATGATGCGCAGCGAAGTGCGCAGCGACAGCACCGCTTATCCGCTGGGCTACTATGTATACACCAAGCAAAGTTTTGCCAACAAGGCTTTTTTGCTCAACTGTATCGAATATCTGGTAGATGAGAACGGAGTACTGGAAACGCGCAACAAAGAAGTAAAGCTGCGCCTGCTCAATAGCGTAAAAGTGCAGGACGAAAAATTGACATGGCAATTGCTCAATATGGCCTTGCCCATTGCCCTGGTCATTGCAGCCGGCATTGTATTTGGCTATTTCAGACGTAAAAGGTATCAGCGGTAAAACATGAAAAAATATCTTCCCTATCTGGCCATGGTGCTGGTGCTGGCCATCGCATCCGGATTTTTTTTGTTTAAAAACTATTACAAATCTCCCGGGCAGCTGGAGGCAGAGTTTGCCGTAAAAGATCAATCGCTGATTCAGCGCATTGTTTTACAGGATAACCAAGGCCACAAAATGGAACTGGCCGCAAAGGACGGCCGCTGGATGGTGAACAACAAGTACGAAGCCCGCGAAGAGCTCATCCAATATTTGATGGAAGCCCTTACCCGCATTGCCTCGCTTGCTCCGGTGCCCAACAATGCCCACGACAATGTAGTGCGCGACATTATGAACGAGCACATCAAGGTGCAGTTATATGATGCGCAGCAGCAGTTGATTAAATCGTATTGGGTGGGCGATGCCTCGCTCGATAACCGCGGTACTTATATGCTCATGGAGCTGGACGGCCAGCCTGCCGCCCGCCCGCACATTGCCTATCTGCCCGGCTACCAGGGCTACATCACGCCCCGCTTTAATACCGATGAAGAAGTATGGCGAAGCCGAAAAATCTTCAGCGACCCGGCCGCTCAAATCAAGGAACTTACGGTGCAGTATTTTGCGAGTCCCGAAAAATCATTTCACATTCAGCGCACCGCCACCGATTCGCTGCAGGTGCAGCCGCTGCAAGCGGCCTATAGTATTGCGGCACCGTACGAACAAAAATACGTGCAGCAGTATCTTGATTTTTATACGTCCATATCCATGGAGGCATTCGACAATACGTATTCCGGACGCGATTCGCTGCTGAGCACCACGCCTTATTGCCGGCTGTCGCTTATCAACAAAAAAGGAGAGAAGAAGGAAGTGAATCTCTATCGCATGCCTATCAACAAGCGAAGCAAAACGCAATACGACCTGCAAGGCAAAGAAATTGATTACGACATCGACCGGTTTTATGCCGCTGTCAACGGGGGAAAAGACTTCGTCATTGTGCAGTATTATGTCTTCGGTAAACTGCTGCGCGAGTACAAAGACTTTTTCTACAAACCGGCTTAACCACCGCTGGTCCCTTTTGTTTCCACATTCAGCGAGGCGGGTATTCGTGTTTTCGCCCAATAATTATATTCGCGCACACTCAAAAATACAGACATGAAATTTATTGTTTCTACCACCACGTTGCTCAAGAGCCTGCAGACCATTAGCGGAGTCATTAACTCGAGCAGCGTACTTCCTATTCTGGAAGACTTTTTATTCGAAATTAAAGGAGGAAACCTCACGGTGTTTGCCACCGATTTAGAAACTTCCATGAGCACTTCGCTCAAAGTAGAGGCCAAAGACAGCGGACGCATTGCCATACCGGCCAGAATTTTGCTTGATACGCTGAAAACATTGCCCGAGCAGCCCTTGACTTTTAAAACCGATGACAAAAACTTTGGCATCGAAATCACCTCCGAAACCGGACGATACAAACTGAGCGGAGAAAACCCCGAAGACTTTCCTAAAATTCCACAGCCCGAAGCCGTTACCGAAATCAATATTGCCGCTTCTTCGCTGAGCCATGCTATCAGCAAAACACTGTTTGCCGTGAGCAACGATGATTTGCGCCCGGCCATGACCGGTGTGCTCTTCCAGGTATCGCCCGAAGGAATGACCTTTGTATCTACCGATGCACACAAACTGGTAAAGCTCACCCGCAGCGATGTAAAAGCAGCCAAAGCCACCCAGTTCATTGTGCCCAAAAAAGCGCTGAACCTCCTCAAAGGCTCTTTGCCGCTCAACGATAACGCAGTGAATGTGTCTTACAACAAATCCAATGCGTTTTTTGCCTTCGAAAACACGAAACTGATTTGTCGCCTTATTGATTCCAACTATCCCGACTACAATGCGGTGATTCCTCAAAACAATCCCAGCAAACTGTCTATCAACCGTCTGGAGTTTCAAAACGCTATGCGTAGAATTTCCATCTACTCCAACAAAACAACCTACCAGGTTATTTTGAGCATTGCCGGCAGCGAACTCAAAATTTCTGCGCAGGATTTGGATTTCAGCAACGAGGCCAATGAACGCTTAACGTGTAGCTACGAAGGCAGCGATTTGGAAATTGCTTTCAACGCGCGCTTTCTCATTGAGATGCTCGGGGTGCTGGATTCCAACGATATTGAAATTGAACTATCCACGCCCACCCGCGCGGGGGTGCTTCGTCCGGTCGAAAAAGCCGAAAGCGAAGACTTACTCATGCTGGTTATGCCGGTGATGATAAATGCATAAAGATTTTTAAAATCAATTTGGAAAACCGCCACTGCCCAGTGGCGGTTTTTATTTTTATGCCATGAGAAGCAGCTTGTGTTTACTAAGTCTCTTGCTTTCGCTGCGCCTGTGGGCACAGCCCGATGTGGTAGCACAGGCCACGCAGTATATTGTGGCCAAAGAATACGCAACGGCCAATCGCTACCTCGACTCGGTGCTCAAAAAGCAAAAGCGAAATGTAGATGCCCTTATGATGAAGGGGAATGTGGTGCTCAATGCTGCACTGGATACCACGCAGTCAGTCTTTTTGTTTTCAACCGAAAACGAATCGGTATTGCACAACGAACTGCGCGACAAAAAATCGACCTACGACCCCCGCACCTTGGCGCAGGTAGAAGCCATGTGGCTCCGGTGTTTGGCTTGGGATAAACGCAGAACGGATATTCGCAAGGGCCTCTGCTCGGTCTATAGTTTATACGGAGCACAGCGGCCTTTGCTGCAGCAAATTCGCAAACTAAAACAACAACAACCCGCAGACGATGAGCAGGTCTATAGCCTGGCTACTTATGCGCGCAAAGTAAAAGCGGAGGTGGGCTTTCGCGAAGGCATGCAAGTGTATGCCCACCTGGCCACTCTGTATCCGCACGTGGCAGGACTCCGCTGCGATATCGCCTCCGAATATTTTTATCAAGGCGATTTAAAATCCTGTTTTCAATGGCTCGACTCGTGCCATCAGTTTCAAAATATAGATGAGACGTCTTACCTAAACGGAGCATTTATCTACAGCCAGTTGGGTTATTTTGAAGATGCTTTACACTGGTTACAGCGATACGACACGGCATTTAACCGAATGATGAGTGTGTTTTACAAGGGCATGATGAACTTTGCCGAAGAAGAGAATACGACCACACTCCGGCAATTTGTGCAGCAAGCCGACAGCAATTTATATTTTGAAGAATATCGCTTGGCCACTTCCTTATTGGATGCGGATACAACTTTTAATATGAACACCTTTCGCGCACTGATTGCCGCCAATACACCCGAGTGGTATAAGCCATTTCTGTATGTGCGAGCCATGAAAAAATTTCCGGGCAATTGCGAGCCTGTGTATCTATATGGCATTTATCACAACCGAATCAATAATTTATCGGCAGCGGTACAATTGCTCACGGAGGGCACCCATTGTGAAATGACCGATGAACAGCACGAACTTTGGCTACTGCATTACGCATATGCACTCTATAAAACCAGAGACCTGCCTAACGCCAACAGTTATTTTCTGCAATTAACGGGTTCCACAAATCCATTTTACAGGCAGGCGGCAGACTACTTTTTGATAAACAAAGCAGATAGCTCTGATAAAACAACGGAGGTGCTGCATCACCTGGCCCAGGCGCAGCCGGCTACTAAATATGCTGTGCTGGCACAGCAGCATTTTGTAAACAGGCGTGGCCCTTTTTAAATAGCGCACTACTCCACCCCCGTTTCGGGGTGCTGATGCCCATACATGGGCTTCCCTTTTTCTTTCCACTGCTTTTCCTCATCGGCTATCTGTTCCAGTTCTTCTTTAGTGTATGGAGTATCTTGCAGTTTATTGAGGTCGGGCGAGCCGGCATTCACCCAGCAGGTATACCACAAATCGGCCACCATTTTCATGGCACTGCGCATTCTGCGTTCCACCATGCCATCCATCTGTTTGCTGTAGGCCTCGCTGTATTCTTTGCTGTAAGTTTTCACGGTGGTTTGTCCGCGTTGCTCAAAGGCAAATTTTTTATCCGATTCAAATGTTTCGCTCAGCGTTTTCTCTAAGCCAAACACCGTATCCAGTGCGGCATGGCTTTCATACACCGTCTTCCAGATGCGTTCCATTGGCTTGCGTTCAAATTCGGCCTTGCCGATAAAGTAGTCGTAGTCTTCTCCAAAAAGTTCGGGCACGCGGCTTTCCCAAAAACCATGAATGCCATGCTGGTTGGTCAACTGTCCGTTGTAATTTTCGGTGGTATGCAGCGGCACATTCGCATCACCAACATAGTGCCCGAGGTCGGCACTCAGGCGGAGTATCTGCATCTTGTCGCGCAGCTGAAACGCTTTTGTCAGCCGATACATCATCCACTGCAAATGCCAGGGCACTATGCCATAAGCCTTCAGCGTATCTTCCGAAAACTTGGCTACCGCACTATCCCAGCGCTGGGGCACCTCGTGGCATGGTAGCGTGCAATAATGGTCCAGGTCTATGTAGTGGCGTGGCGCTTCGTCCGGTGAGGCGTATCTGCGTTTGTCGGGGTCCACCGCATGCTCTGTCACAAAGTCAATATTGTTTTTATAAAACGTAATCATCTCCGGAGGCAACAAAAAAACCGCAATGCGATTAATCCGCTGATGCGCCCAAAAGCCCCAGGCATTTGCGGTCAATTCTATGCAAAGCAGGAAAGCGACAATAGCTGGCTTTTTCATTGGTAAGTGTTTGTAGTCAATGGCTAGTGGATGTAGTGTCTTCCTCTTCAATCTCCGTCACTCCACCACTCATCGCAAACTTCATTACATCACCCGCCTTCACGTCCTGCAGCAGTTCTACCTGATCGCGATTCACGATATACAAAATGCCCGATAGGTTATAGCTCCAGGGAGTATACACAGCCACCTTATCTTTAATATGCATATCGCTGAGGTCTTCCTGCGTAATAAAACCAAGACGAAATACACCACTGCCCTTTCCCATTTCAAACATCACCGGCTTGTCAAATTTTTTCTTCTTGCTGATAAAGGCACCAAAAAAATCTTTCATCATCACATAAATGTCCTTCACCACCGGGGTGCGTTCCATCATCAAATCCAGTATGTGCAATGCCGGCTGTGCGATAACCAGCGAACCAATAAACCCGAAAAACGCAATAATGAAAAACATGGCCACAATGCCCATGCCCGGGTAATAGAAATTAAACACCAGGCGAAACACCTTTTCAATCGTGCCGTCTATCCCGTTAAACACATAGAAGATGGCATAGATGGTAACAAACACCGGGGCTATCAGCAACATGCCCTGCAAAAAGTAAGAAACAATTTTTCCGAACCCCCGATTCAGCCACTCCCGTTTTCTGCCCATAGACGTATTTTTTTTGTGGGCCGAATGTAGCGTATTTTCTAATGGCACTTCTTCGGCCAAACAGGGTTAATTCCCGATCGGGGGCTTTAGCCCCGTCCCCAATGAGCGCTTCCGCTTATCCTCACTCTGCCTTCTACTATAGCCGAGTGCCTCTCCTACCTTAACCTCTATACAAAAAATGCAGCTCCCCGGAGCCGGCAATGCCGGCCAATTCGAAGGCGTGCTGGGCGATCCCCGAACTTTCGGGGCCACATTGCGCTACACATTACCATAAACATTTATATCTACACAGCCTGCAACGTCACAACTTTTGAAAAATAACCGGTCAACTAAACGAAGATGGAAAAACCAACCTTCAGGGAAGCGCTTCAATTTTGGATACAACTTGGCTTTATAAGTTTTGGCGGACCGGCAGGGCAAGTGGCCATTATGCACGAGTATCTGGTAACCAAACGAAAATGGATAAGCGAAAGCAGATTTCTGCATGCCTTAAACTATTGTATGCTATTGCCCGGCCCCGAAGCCCAGCAATTAGCCACTTACATCGGTTGGTTACTCCATGGTACGTGGGGTGGCTTAGCAGCCGGTATCTTTTTTGTTTTGCCTTCTATGTTGATTCTTTTAATCCTAAGCATACTCTATGTGTCGTTCGGAAACATCGCTTGGATTGCAGCTATCTTCAGCGGTTTAAAACCCGCAGTAATCGCAGTAGTCATTCTGGCGCTTATTAAAATGAGTCAAAAATCGCTCCTCAGTCCGGTTCACTTTATGGTGGCTTTGGCCGCGTTTACAGGCATCTTCTTTTTCAATGTCCCCTTTCCGTTAATTGTGCTGGGGGCCATCGTTTTGGCTGCATTCAGCCGAAAAGTATTTCCCCAGCTATTTGCAGCCAGCCATCATTCGGCAACCCAAAACGAAGCGGACGAAAACAAATATTTTATCAATAAATACACCGTTACAGAGAATGTAGGTTACCGACCTTTGCGACTGCTAAAGCAATGTTTGGCGGCAGCAGTCCTGTGGTTGGCACCCCTGTTCGCCTTTTATCTTTTTTCATCTGACTTCCGGTTCTGGAAAGAACTATCCGTGTTCTTTACCAAGGCAGCCTGTGTTACCTTCGGAGGAGCCTATGCTGTGCTGCCTTATGTGGCGCAGGTAAGTGTAGAAAAATTTCACTGGCTCAGCCATCAGCAAATGATAGACGGACTTGCCTTAGGCGAAACAACCCCCGGTCCTTTAGTCATCGTGCTTGCCTTTGTTGGCTTTATGGCGGGCTACCACCACTTCGCCAATTCCATTACCATGGGGACCATAGGGCTTGTAGCCACTACATTTTACACCTTTCTTCCCGGCTTCTTATTCATCTTTGCCGGGGTGCCTATCATTGAACGCACTCACCAAAACAAGCCACTTAAAGAAATCCTTTCACTGGTAACAGCAGCTGTGGTAGGGGTCGTTTTAAATTTAACGATCTACTTAGGTAAAGCAGTCATTTTCCCGGCCGGAGTATCGTTTGCTGCTCTGGACTATCTCGCACTTGCCTGGACTCTGCTTTCCTTTATCGCAATGTATCGGTTTCAGATTGGGTTGATAACATGGATAGGAATTAGTGCACTATACGGACTTGCCGCTTATGGCATAGCCGCATTCTAGCCAGGGGCTCCCTCTCATGCCCTTTATCTCATCCGATCGACCACCAACCGCTGCACACTACTGCCGATGCGCACAAAGTAAATGCCGTTGGCTAAGTGCATGCTTTGAATATCGGATTTCAGACTTCGAATCTCGGATTGAAAAACAATTTGCCCTACGGCATCGGTGATTTGTAATGGCTCGCCTATAAGAGATTCTACAATTGAAATAGTAAACGCACCGCTCGTTGGGTTGGGGTAAATCCGAAATTCAAAATCCGGGTTTAGAGATGAAGACAAGCCTGAGGCAGGCTTACTGTGTTCGTAGTTGTATTCGTAACTACCGGTGCATTATAATCAAAATAGATAAAGGCCGTGTTGTCTATCTGTGTGCCGATGGGGAGATTGCTGTTCAGCTTCACCTTATACTGCACATAGCCGTGCGATGCAGGCTCGTTGCTGAAGCTATCGGGCAGGTTGATGTTGGGGAAATTAAAACGCACGGCCTTGCCTTTTATCTGCACCATCGGTTGATGGCTGTAGCCAAGCAAGCGGAAACTGCTTTCATCAATAAACTGCGACAGCGTATCGGTGATGTAAATATGCTGGGCTTCGGCATTGCCGGTGTTTTGAAAGCGGATGGTGTAAGTCAGTTCTTTTTGTGCGGTATCTATATCTCCGGCAGGGTATGCGGTTTTATCGTTCGGGTCGTAGCTGTTGACGATGGGGAAGCAATGTGTGAGCGTATTGTTGCTCGTGTCATTATCGCCCGCTGTTGGGGTTACCGAAACAGTGAAACAAACCTGCTGACCAATCTGCGCAAAGGTGTCGGTTTGCAGAATGAAGTTGAACGCATCGAAGAAATTGACTGCGCCAAAATCGGCAATGGTGTAGGTGAGGGTGTTACCGTTTTGTGTAGGTGTAAGCGCACCGGGTACTGCACCCACAAACTGCACCGGCCCGCTGAAGTTTACCTCAACCGCACCGCTGGTACCTAGGGCACAATGCGCGCCATAAAAATTAGAGGCATCACCTGCGCCAATTTCTACTTCAGTAAAGTTAGCGGGGCGGAAAAATGTTGGTGATGCGATGCTCCGTGCTTCTAAATCGAAGCCGGGTTTGCAGCGCAGGCCGAAGTTCATGTCTGTATCGAAGGAGTCAAGAGCAGTAATTGTGGAAACATAAAAACTAGCAGAAGGACAAGCAACCTCAAAAGGAATGACGGAGTTATCTAACCGAACTTCAACCACCCCTGTATCTGTTAAGAATGAATAATTACCTCCATCTACCGTTGTAGCCTGTTCCAAAATAGCCCCATTGGTCCAGAGCTGAACATTAATTCCCCTAATTTGAGATTCAAAGTTTTGTATCAAACAATCTTGAATGCTATCGTGGAATGCTTGCCCTTTAATATTCCAGTAAACAGAGCAGCCATTAGGGTTTATTGGATTACAAAGAAGCATACTTTCAAGAGCAGGAAAACTGAAGATGTTAAATGAGGGGTAGTTGGGCAGGCAGGTTACTCCAGTTGAAGTAAATCGTAAAACATCTATGGCTTTCAATTCGGGTAAACAAACAAGGTTTAGATTGTTAGAACAGTTTAAATATTCGAGATTTCTGGGCAACTCAGGCAACCCGAATAACGCATTGTCATCACACCTAAGCGTTGCCAATGAATCAGGCAGTTCTGGTAAAAACGAAATTTGATTAGAATTACAATCGAGCCATCGAATTGATGCTGGTAGAGATGGCAGATTGCTAAGTTGGTTATGATTACACCATAATTCTATCAAGCTACTAGGCAATGAAGGCAATACTGTTACTTCATTATGGCCAAGATTTAGAAAATTTAACTGGTTTGGCAAAAATGGCAATGAGGTAAGTTGGTTAACGTAGCATCTTAGGTCAGTTAATGAACTTGGAAGGTCTGGTAAAGAGACTAACTGATTACCACCACAGAATAGTTGCGATAATGAATTAGGCAGTGTAGGTAGTGTTGTGAGTTGATTATACTCACAATCCAAAAACCTAAGCGAATCCGGCAAAGCTGGCAAACTAGTTAGTTGATTTAACGCACAAACTAATCTGTCTAATTTGTCAAAGTATTGGATACCATCGATGTTTTGGATGCCAGATTCATAGCAAATCACCATTGTCTCATTCACCACCGCCCCACATGTTGTATCCATCTGCCACCCCACATTACTATTTCCCTGTAAGCACTGGCTATAGCCATTTGTGTTTAGCCATTTACCAAAGTTGGTATCGGGTATGCTTACCCATTGTGCCTGTAGGCTCAAAGCGCAAAAAATAAAACTCAAAGAGAAAGCAGCATGGCGTAATCGTTGATGCATAGGGGTATGTTTTGTAGTATAAATGTAAACGCTGTATCTACACCCTACAAGTCCTGAAAGATTTATGACAGAAAAATGACATTCCGTAAACTAACTATAGTCAGGCATTCAAAAATTGTCTCCTATAAATTAGTGCAGCAATGTTGCTTTCTTTTATATTGAGTTCCGAAATTAGAGCAGCTCAAATAGCATGTCGAAAATTTTACCCTCACTTTTTATATTGTTTAGCATATCTTTTTCCGTGCTGGCTCATGAGCCATCGGCTAATTCTTGCAGCCATTGCACCTCATTAGTCTTCCGCGAAAACAAAGGCCAGTGGGAAACGCAAGTGCTTTATAAAAGCGAGGTAAAAAGCGGTGCTGTTTTCTTTGAACCCAACCAAATCACTTTCAACTTTTACGATGCCCGCGATGTGCAGCGCATCAAAGGCGACCATCACAAGCTGGAAGGGTTTACCCCCACCATTGATTATACCATGCACTTTCATGCCTTCCGCATGAAGTTTTCAGGAGCACATCAAGCAACAAAAGTTTCGGCTGATGATGCCATTGGCGAATACTTCAACTATTTTATGGGCAACGACAAACGCAAATGGGCCTCGCGTGTGCGTGGTTTTCATGCGCTGCAATATGCGGAGTTGTATAAGGGCATTGACCTCAAAATTTCGTCCAAACAAACCTCTCTTAAATATGTATACGAAGTGGAAGCAGGCGCTAACGCTTCTGATATTGTGGTAGAATTTGAGGGCGCTTCATCGGTGTCTGTTAATGCAGCAGGCGACTTGGTGATTCAAACAAGCATTGGTGAACTGATTGACCTGAAGCCTTACGCCTATCAGGTGACGAACGGCACCGAGCGCGAAGTAGCCTGCCACTATGTAGTAGACGGAAAAGTATTACGCTACGCTCTGCCCAATGGGTACGATAAATCGAAAACACTGTTCATTGACCCCACACTCATTTTTTCTACTTACAGCGGCAGCACTGCCGACAACTTCGGTTACTCTGCCACCTACGACAGCAAAGGAAATGCCTTTGGTGCCGGCTCGGTATTTGGCGTGGGCTATCCTACTACCATTGGCGCTTATCAGATAAACTATGTAGGCGGACCTACTATTACGTTCTCGGGCGGAGGCACGTACCCGGGCGATGATATTTCTATTACCAAATATGCTGCCGATGGCAGTCAGCGCTTATACTCTACTTACCTCGGTGGTTTCGGGCAGGATTTGCCACACTCTTTGGTAGCTAATGTAAACGATGAGCTCTATGTGCTGGGCACTACAGGGGCACTAAATTTTCCAACTACGAATAATGCGTTCGATACCACTTTCAATGGTGGCAACGACCCCGGGGTATTTGATGGCATTGCTGCACATTACAAAAATGGCTCCGACATTATCATATCGCGCTTCAGTGCCGATGGCACGCAGTTGCTGGCATCCACTTATGTGGGCGGCAGCGATAACGATGGCTTGAACTATCGTGCCGGTCAGCCTTATTCATCGCCCGGCTTTCTTCGCCACAATTATGCCGATGAGGTGCGGGGCGAAATTGATATTGATAAAAACAACAACGTCTACATTGCTTCCTGCACCCGCTCGCAAAACTTTCCGCGCACTGCCGGCACTTTTCAAAATGCGTTTGGTGGCGGCTTAGATGCCTGTGTGTTTAAAATGGATGCCGACCTCAGCACCATGATCTGGAGCACCACGTTTGGCGGCAGCGAGGATGATGCTTCATACTCTGTGGCTATTGATGGCGATGAAAATCTGTTTCTGGCAGGCGGCACGCGCTCTACTGATTTTCCGGTAACCAACGGTACCGTTCAAGGCACCTTTGCCGGTGGCGAAGCGGATGGATTCATTGCGCATGTTGACA
>CAYQRR010000024.1:0-5565 GCA_964419635.1 uncultured Chitinophaga sp.
ATGTTTGCGCTGTGGTATAATCCCATTCTGAGGCATTTTCGCCAAACGTTGCCTTAAAATCTTTTATTTGATCCTGCGTATTGATTATTTTACGCTTTGTTGCCTGCATATCTTCATACTGCTGCTTTTACTTTTTCGGTGTTTGGCAACATCGCCTTCTCCAGATTTTCATTGAGTGGTATAGCGGGAGTATTTGCTGCTCCTACAATGCTTACAGGGGCATCCAAGTGCCGAAAACAGTGGGATGAAATTCTTCCGGCTAAAGCTTCGGCAAATGAATGGGTGATGGTTTCTTCGGTAAGAACCAGTACCTTTCCATGTTTTTCTACGGTAGAATAAATGGCGATTTCGTCCAGAGGATTCAGTGTTCTAAGATCGAGCACTTCCACTTGTCCGCTAAAATTCTTTGCGGCATTGATCGCCCAATGCACACCCATACCGTAGGTAATGATACAAATGGTATTCCCGTTTTCAAGCATTTCTTGACTGGCTTCCAATGCTATTCTGGCTTTTCCAAGGGGTACTATATAATGCTCATCCGGTTCCGGAGATTTAGCTGACTCCGTACCTTTTACTTTGCTCCAGTATAGGCCCTTATGTTCGAACATCACTACCGGATTTGGATCGTAAAAAGCAGCCTTCATAAGCCCTTTCATATCTGCGGCATTGCTCGGGTAGCAGATTTTGATGCCCTTCATTTGTAGTATAAAACTCTCTACTGAAGAAGAATGGTAGGGTCCACCACTGCCGTAGGCCCCTATAGGAATGCGTATTAATGCCTGCACGGGATATTTGCCATGGCTGAGATAGCAGGAGCGAGATACTTCGGTAAACAGTTGATTAACACCCGGAAAAATGTAATCGGCAAATTGTACTTCTACTATTGGTTTACAGCCTGATGCGCTCATGCCTACAGTAGAACCAATAATATAGGCTTCCATGATAGGCGTGTTGAACACGCGCTTGTCACCATATTTTTTTGCCAGCAAAGCAGCTTCTCTAAATACTCCGCCCAATTCTCCTCCTACGTCCTGACCATATAATAAAGCCTCGGGATGATTGCGAAGAATTTCGTCTACTGCGTGAAGGGCTGCATCTACCATCACCACTGTTTCTGCACCGGACGGACTCCGTTCTCCCGATTCTTCGGTAACCGGTGTGGGTGCGAAAATATGTGTATGCAAATCATCTTCACTAGGATTAGGGTCGCTCATGGCGCGTTCAAAGTCGGCATTCACCAAAGCTGCTACTTCTTGTTCAATTTGGTTCAGCTCATCGCTGGTAGCTGTTTTGTCGTACAGTAGTTGCTTGTTCAGCTTCACAAACGGATCGCGTAGGTTATCGCGTTCCAGATTTTCTTTTGGGCGATACCATTCTTTTCTTACACCGGAGGTGTGGTGATTGAGCAGGGGAACCTTGGCATGCACCAGATACGGAGAACGGTGTGTGCGCACATAGTTTACCACACGGCTCATGGTTTCATAGCATTCTGCAAAATCGGTTCCATCTATACTTTCTACCTTCAATCCTTTGAACCCTTTGGCATACTCTTGGGCATCTTGATTGCGCACCTCTTTGGCATGCGCACTGATGTCCCATTCATTATCCTGCACCAGATATATGATGGGGTAATTGTGCAATACCGCCATTTGTAATGCCTCACTTATTTCGCCTTCGGTAAGCGCGCCATCGCCCAGCGAGCAAATGACCACAGGTTCATCTCCTCGTTTGAATTGAACTAAATTATGCTGCTCTTTGTATTGCAGCCCTTGGGCAGTGCCGGTGGCCGGAATTACCTGCATGCCGGTGGCTGAGCTCTGATGTGGAATTTTGGGCAAATCCGGCCGGTTGGAAGACGGGTGTGAATAATAGGTTCTCCCGCCCGAAAAGTAATCGGTCCCCTTGGCCATTAACTGAAGCATCAATTCATAAGGACTAAATCCCATGCCCAGCAACATAGCATCATCGCGATAGTACGGAAAGGCAAAGTCTTGTGGTTTCAATTGCATAGCCGCTGCCAGCTGAATGGCCTCGTGACCACGCGATGTTGCATGCACATACTTGGCACAGATGTCTTTTCGGACTTCATATAATTCCGACAGGGTTTTTGCCGTGGACATGAGTCTATAGGCTTGCAATAGTGTTTCTTTGGACGCTTTCATTGGAGGGTGAAAATAGGAGGGAACTTGAATTTATTTACTCCACCACCAGTTGCATCCTCGGGCTGTTGATGTGGGGCGGGTAGCCGTCATTGTAAGTAGAAACAAACAAGGTGTAGTGTCCTTTGTCTTTCGGAGTTTTAATGCGGATGGTGTTTTGCTGTTGTGCTAAAGCATCGTGCAGCGTCAACTGCGTTACCGAATCAAAATAAGGTAGCCGCTTATCGTCAATCATCTGATAGCTGATAAAAGCCTTCCGGGTATCGCGGTGTTTGTACACCTCCGGAATGCTGATGTTGTATTTCACATCAAACGAAGCAATACCTGCATCAATGGTATATTCTTTTTCCGCAGGCTTAATGTTCACCTTCATCCAGCTCATAAAACTATCCACCATGCAGCCGGTGTAGTCATCCATCAAGGTATGCTCTTCGCTGCTGGAGGTAGTGTATTTTGGTACAATGCCATAGTGCGAGTAAAAGTAAACCGGCTGTCCTTCCAAATCCAGTTCTGCACTATTAAAGTGAAAGTCGTTTACATGGTTCATTACATTGTTGAGCGATATGGCCTTTTCTCCGGTGTAATAAATGTATTTACTCGCTTTCTGATAACTGTTCATAAACACCACAGGCCGCCCATGGGCCTTTTCTTTTACCTGCGCAGCCCATTCATCCCAATGATGCAGTTCAGTTTTAATCTTCAGTTGATCAACAAAAAAATCGGTAGCAATAAAAATTCTGGGTATGGCCACGCACAAAACAGAGAAGGGTAAGAGGGTGTACACCCATTTCTGAAGTTTTATTTCCTGCTCCAGATATTGATACGAAAAAGCCACCAGTGGCACAAGGCAAATGGCAGTCCAGTTGGCTTCGGTTTGCCCGCGGAAAGAATGAATCAGGAAAAAACCATATGTGCCGTACAAAATAAATTTCAGGGCACGGTCAAAAGGATGGTTGGCGGTGGCTTTGTAAGAAGCGAAAATAAGCAGCAAACCGGCAGGTATTCCGGCCATTAACATTTGCGACAACAGGTAATTCAGCACTTTGCCAATACTAAAGCTCTCCGGAGACCGGTCTATAAGGTGAAAAACGATAGGTTGAAAGTCATGTTCAATCAGCCACAAGGTGTGAGGCAGATAAATAACAGCGCCTGCAAGCGAAGCTATATACCACCTCGGATTTTTAAACAGCGAGGGATTGGATGCCAAAACAAAAACGATGGCCAGCACACCATGATATTTCACATAAATCATCAGGGCCATGCAGACAGACAGGCAAAGCGTGCACTTCCACGACTCTTCTCTGAGAAACCAACGGTAAGTCAGCAGAAACAAGATGGTAAAAAAGATGAGTGGAGGATCCAGCGCTGCCACAAAGCCGGCAATCATATAGGGCGTAACCGACAGGATAATAGAAACAAAAAGCAGGTTGTTTTTGGGGTTGATAAGTCTGTGAAAACCGATAATTGAAAGAGATGTAAAAAGGCAGGAACCCAACCGTATGCCCACATCGTTGTGTAACAGCGAATATCCGAGAGAGATAATAACCGCTATACCCGGAGGGCCAAACATGTATCCCCCGTCAGGTTGGTTAGATACATACCAGTAATACGCCTCATCGTGCAGCAAACCCGTAGTGGCACTCTGCAACACATTGACCACAAACAGCAGCAGGGCAAAGGCGGGAATAAACCACCTGTGTTGGCTCCATGCTTGTATTCTGTCCATAGCGGTCATGCTGCAAATAAAGAAAAGGCCACCCATCGGGCGGCCTCATCATTCAAATGTTTATTTGATTTATTTCTTTTCAAGAATTACACCGCTGGCCAGAAAAGTAATTTCCTTTTTGGGCTCCGTAATTTTTTCAATCTCTTCTTTGCTTTTGCCGGCATCTTCTGCGTAGTGGCGCAGTTGCTCCACCGAAGTAGTGTTCCACTTAGCCACACCCTCTGCATAAAAGCGCTTGCCGTTGCTGTCTTTAGGCACAAAAAAGGCATAGTCCTTAAAGCGTATGCGCATACTTTGTCCGTTGCCCAGGTCGGCAGTCATCCAGCAGCCTTTCACCTGGCAGGCAGCCAACACATCACCGGTTACTTTTACATTTAATTCATTTACATCCTTCATTTTTTCGGGCAGCGTCTTCACGTCAATGGCTCCGTCTTTGGATATAACAGCTCCGTAGTTGCTGCCTTTGGTAGGCTTAGAATTTTTCTTGGTTACCTTTTCTTTGGCAGGGTCGCAGGTGCTGCCGTTTTGTGCTTGAATAGCGGTTAAAAAGCAAAGCGATAAAAACAGAACAAAAACTTTTTTCATGATGTATTTTTATTGAGTTACGAAAATAAAAGTTTGAGATAAAAGAGCGGATTCTGAAGGCGCGCCCGCATATCTAAGTCTTCAAACATGCAGGAGATGGTTTCGCTGAGCAGCGGATTGTTATTGGCCTTGCGCACCACAAAATTGAACAGGCTGGGATAGTTTACCAGTTGCTGCATACGGTAGGAGAGTTGCAGTTCGCTCCACAGCCGGTGATACAATTCCTTATCATATTGCGCCATAAATTTTTCCGTAAAATCATTCGACTTCATACATCGCTGTATTTGCTGCGATGCAAACCACCCACTCATCATAGCATTGCCAATTCCCTCCCCTGTAAACGGATCAATCAATTGTGCCGCATCGCCACACAGCAAGTAATTACTGCCAGATAGTTTTCTCTTTTTGGAACCCAAGGGCAAACCAAATAACCTTACATCGCCTAATCTCTTAGCATTAGCAAATCGGGGAGCAATACGTTCGTTCTCATAAACTACTTTTTCAAATACCTTTTTGAGATTGATTTTTTTGTCGGTCAATTTATCGGCACGAATACCAGCCCCTACGTTGGCTTGTCCGTTCGGTAAGGGAAAAATCCAAAAGTAGCCCGGCAGCATGTCTTTAATAAAATGCAATTCGATAAAGTTTTCATTATCCAATTCCTGAACACCTTCATAATAGGCGCGCAAGCCAAAACAGTTGTGCGCAGGTTCAGTAGAGAGGCCCGCTACTGATTTTGAAAAGCCTGAGTATGCGCCATCGCAGGCCACTACTATCTTGGCCTGTATTGTTTTACCGTCTTTTGTCTCTGCTGTAATCTCATTACCTTCTCTTCGGTATTGTCTAATTTCTGTTTCCTCCATAATGTGGACTAACGAGGAGGCTTTAACCTTTTGAAACAGATAATTGTCAAAGTCTACTCTCTTTGCCAGAAAGCCAGGAGGCATTGCATTTTCCTTCTTGGTTCTGAATGGCACCCGAAGCTTTTCTCCATTGGGTGCTACAAAACTAACCCCCCAGGAGCCCAGGAAATGTACATTGCGATTTAACTCGCCCACATATGTTTTGTCTAATTTATTTAGAACCTCAACAGCT
>CAYQRR010000024.1:5575-15855 GCA_964419635.1 uncultured Chitinophaga sp.
TTTCCACTCAGTGCATCGCCACAAATCTTATCGCGCGGAAATTTCTCTTTATCCACTAATGTGCTGCTTATTCCCATCTTTGACAGAAATAGCGCAACGCTACAGCCGGCCGGGCCCGCACCCACGATAAGAATTTCTGAGGCTTTGTTCACTGGGAGTATTGAATTTGCAAAATAAAAATCCCCTCACGAGTGCAAGGGGATTTTTTCTGCTTTGTGGTGTGTGTATAGCAAGTTAAGAAATACTCATTTGAATTTTCTTTTGAATATCAGCCACCGCCTCTCTAAATTCCTGGTCAGTGTCTATCAGATTTTGAACAGCCTGACAGGAGTGTATCACAGTAGAGTGATCCCGTCCACCAAAATGTTTGCCTATTACTTTCAGCGAATTTTTGGTGTAGCTTTTCGCCAAAAACATAGAAAGCTGTCGAGCCTGCACAATCATACGCTTGCGTGTTTTTTCACGCAGCATATCCACGTTTACGCTGAAGTAATCGCAAACTGTTTTTTGTATATAATCAATGGATACTTCACGCGAAATGCTTTTTACGAAGTTTTTGATAATCTTCTTCGCCAAATCCAAATCCACATCTTTCTTATTCAACGAGGCTTGTGCTAGCAAGGAAATAAGCGCTGCTTCCAATTCGCGTATGTTGGTGTTGATGTTATAGGCAACAAACTCTACCACTTCCCTGGGCAGTTCAATGCCATCGGCATACATTTTCTTTTCCAAGATGGCAATACGCGTTTCAAAATCAGGTACTTGAAGATCAGCACTCAGTCCCCATTTAAAGCGAGAGAGCAATCGCTCTTCCATTCCCTCCAGGTCGCGCGGAGAGCGGTCGCTGGTGAGCACCAGTTGTTTGCCGTTTTGGTGTAAGTGATTGAAGATATGGAAGAAGATATCCTGTGTCTTTTCCTTGTTGCCGAAGAACTGAATGTCGTCCACAATCAATACATCTATCAGTTGATAGAAATGCACGAAGTCGTTTACCGAATTGTTTTTAACTGCATCAAAAAACTGGTTGGTAAACTTTTCGCTGGATACATATAGCACCGTCTTATTGGGGAAATTGGATTTGGTTTCATTCCCAATGGCTTGTGCAATGTGAGTTTTTCCCAAGCCCACTCCGCCATAAATAACTAGTGGGTTAAAAGCGGTGCCACCTGGTTTTTGGGCCACTGCAAAACCGGCACTTCTGGCCAATCGGTTGCAATCGCCTTCTACATACGAGTCGAAGTTGTAATTGGAATTCAACTGCGAATCAATGTTGATTTTCTTGAGACCCGGAATAATGAACGGGTTCTTGATTTGCTGTCCGGTTAAAAAGTAAGGGAACCCAACTTCCGGATTGTTTTGGTTGCCGGAGTTGTAGTTTGGATAATCCACAGTGGAGGGTGTATTCGCGTTTGAGTTTTCCACAACGATACGGTATTCCAAGCGTGCGTTGTTGCCCAATTCGCGCTTAATCGTTTTGCGCAACAGCGAAACGTAATGCTCTTCCAACCATTCGTAAAAAAACTGAGACGGTACTTGAATAGTGAGTACTACACCTTGCAAATCCACAGGTCTTATCGGTTCAAACCATGTTTTGAAACTTTGTGCGCTTACATTGTCTTTGATAATTTCCAGACAGTTGTTCCAAACGGAGGGGGCCGATTTTTCCTTCATGCTCACGGGGTCATTTTAAATAGTGAATAAAAAAGTGGTGTGTGTTGATTAACGGTGTGAAAATGTAGAAAGGTTTCAGAAAAAAAAATTTTAGTGGTATTGTTTTTCTCAAAAAATATTCATGTGAAATATTTTTTCAAAAAACGCGGACAAGATTTTTTTCTTTCAAAAAAAAATCGAGTATCGGACTACTTTTTTAGAACCGGTATAGGTCCGGAAGAAAGGACCGCTTTTCTGTTTTTTCGCTCGAAATAGAAGTCTATGCGCCCGAGGAAAATGCCTGCCCAGCCCACCTGATTGATAAGCACTTTTTTACCCGCAGCATTGATGTATTCTTCGGGCCGATAAAAAAATGTGTGGGTGTGTCCACCCAATATCAAATCAATATCGTGCGTGGCATAGGCCAGTTGTTCATCACTCACTTTTTTATCATCATATTTAAAACCTAAGTGCGACAGGCAAATGACCAAATCACAGTGATGCTCGTGCTTCAGTTCAGTTGCTATACGGTTGGCAATAGGCAATGGGTCTCTGTAACGAATCTGATTAAAAGCCGATTTAGGAACTAAGCCCTCTAATTCTATCCCTAATCCCAAAACCCCTACCTTGATTTCATCCAGCTTGAAAATTTTGTAGGGCTTAATTTTTCCTTGTAGTTCAGAGTCGGAGAAGTCGTAGTTTGCATTTAAGAAAGGGAAGTTCAGGACTGGCATATGTTTTACCAGCCCCTCAATTCCGGCATCAAAATCATGATTCCCCAAAGTGGAGGCGTCATATTTCATATCGTTCATTAGCTGGTATTCCAAGGCGCCACCAAAGAGGTTAAAATAAGGTGTGCCTTGCCATATGTCTCCACTGTCGAGCAACAACACGTTTTTTTCTTGCTGCCTTATCTGCTGAATAAGATGCGAGCGCTGTGCAAATCCGCCCAAGCCCTGATATTTGCTGCCGTCCATCGGGAAGGGTTCTATGCGCGAGTGCTGGTCGTTGGTGTGCAGAATCGTTACTTTCTGTATATCTCCTTTGGCAAACGCTTCCACCGGAAAGCCACCGGTAGCCACCACCAAGCCGGCACTCAATGATTTTTGAATAAATTCTTTCCGTCTCATACTAGTTGTTCAGTATTTGTACGCGTCCGTCCAACACGCTCTTTACATGTTCGCCCCGTTTGTTCATCTCTACCAGGCCTTCTACAATAGCATCGCGCAAACTTTTATTGAGTATATTTTTGGGTAGGGCAATCAGCATATTGCAATTGTCGCCTCCTTGTGCCAGGTAATCAGATATAGCTAGTGTGTAGGTAGCGGTTAACTCCAGCGGTTTACCTTGTATTGTAATGTCTACTGCACGTTTATCTTTTATCTTATAGCGGGCGCCACTTACCTGCCATCCGCCTTTTTGAGCCGCTAATTGAAAAAGCGAGTCTGCGCTGCTGCCATCTATCGTTACAATGTCAATTAGGTTTTCAAACGGCATAAGCTCTACTATTTTGCCCAGCGTGATATTGCCCTTGGGCAAGTTGGGGATACGAATGCCACCGTTGTTTAGGAGAGTGAAGTCAACTTGTTGTCCGCTGTAATCCCTGCTTTTTTTAAGAATCAAATCACACATCAGATTTCCCAAATCTCCTTCGGGGGTAGATTTAGTGAGTATAGTATCAGCAACGGCCAGCACAACGTTCATTTGTTTATCTAGCGAGTCTTTGTATGGTTGTATGTATGCGGCCATCTTCTCATCTCTTACCTCCGTTTGTGTCATTTTCTTCTCCTCAAATGAATACTGAGTGGCTACAAACTGCTTGTGGCAGGAGGACAGCAGGAACATTAAAAAAAGTAGCGCAATTTTGTTCATTGTCTATCCTTGATATTCCCCATAAATTTCGCGAAGCGAGTCGGCTATTTCACCGAGTGTGGCATATTGCTCAACGGCATCAATCACATGTGGCATTATATTTTCATTGTTTCGCGTGGCGTCCTGTATTCGCTGGATAGAAAGCTTAACAGCTTCGTTGTTTCTTTTGCTGCGCAGAGCCGATAGCTTTTCCGATTGTAACCTTCTTATGGAGTCATCTACATGGAGCAGGCCTGTTGGTTTTGATTCTTGTTCAACAAATTGATTCACCCCCACTACAACTTTTTCTTTGCGCTCAATATCCTGCTGATAGTTATAAGAGGAGCGGGCTATTTCATTTTGCATGTAGCTGTTCTCTATCGCGGCTACACTTCCCCCCATTTCATCAATGGTATCTATGTATTTCCAGGCGGCTGCTTCCATTTCGTTGGTGAGTTCTTCCATAAAATATGAGCCGGCAAATGGATCTACTGTATCTGTTACTCCACTTTCATAGCCAATGATCTGCTGGGTGCGCAAGGCGATTTTGGCGGCTTCTTCGGTGGGCAGCGAGAGTGCTTCGTCAAATCCGTTGGTGTGTAAGGATTGTGTGCCACCCATCACGGCAGCAAGCGCTTGCAGCGTTACTCTTGATATGTTGTTCTTAGGTTGCTGGGCGGTGAGGGTACTGCCTCCCGTTTGGGTGTGGAAGCGCAACATTTGTGCACGGGCATCAGTAGCTCCCATTTGCTTAGTCATTTTAGCCCACATTCTTCTGGCAGCTCTAAATTTGGCTATCTCTTCAAAAAAGTTGTTGTGCGCATTAAAAAAGAAGGATAGACGCTGTCCGAATTTATTGATGTCGAGCCCTTTTGCCTGAGCCGCCTGGCAATACGATTTTCCATTACTCAATGTAAACGCAATTTCCTGCACTGCGGTGGAGCCGGCTTCGCGTATGTGATACCCGGAGATGGAAATGGTATTCCATTTAGGCACTTCTGAATTGCAGTATTCAAAAATATCGGTGATGATTTTCATGCTCGGCTTGGGTGGATAGATATATGTGCCCCTTGCTGCGTATTCTTTTAGAATATCATTTTGAATGGTGCCCGAAATTTTCTTCAAATCGGCTCCCTGTTTTTTGGCCAGCGCTATATATAAAGCCAACAGAATATAGGCCGTGGAGTTAATGGTCATGCTGGTAGACACATCTTCCAGTTTTATTCCGCGGAATAGAATTTCCATGTCCTCGAGCGAATCAATAGCTACCCCTACTTTTCCCACTTCGCCTTCGGCCAGGGCGTGGTCGCTATCGTACCCTATTTGTGTAGGCAAATCAAACGCTACACTTAATCCGCTAACCCCTTGCGACAAGAGATAGTGATATCGCTTGTTGCTTTCTTCGGCAGTAGAAAATCCGGCATATTGTCGCATGGTCCACAGTTTACTCCGGTACATCTCCTCGTGTATGCCACGTGTGAAGGGGAACTTGCCTGGTTCTTCCGGTGACGAAGACGAAGGTGCATATACCCGTTTAATCTCTATGCCGCTATCGGTTGTGAATTTTTTCATGGCGGCAATGATAGTCAGATAGCACCACACAGACTAAAAAAATGATAAGAGGCCGGGCTGTATTTTTACACTTTGGTCAAGTTGAATTAACATTTCAACGGGATTTTTGGATAGATTTGCCGCCTAAAATTTTTACATGAAGAAGTTATTACTCTTAGTCGCAATCGCTTTATTGGCAAATGCCAGTTACTCCCAGTGTTCCGATTTGTTTTTTTCGGAATATGTAGAGGGATCTTCCAACAACAAAGCCATCGAAATTTACAACCCTACAGCAATTCCAGTTTCACTTAGTGGATACAAGGTACAGTTGTATTCCAATGGCGCCACTGCTCCTATCTCCACCTTTAACCTTACCGGAACCTTGAATGCCGGTGATGTATATGTCATATCCAACAGTGCATCTAATGACTCTATAAAGGCTAAGGCAGATACACTTTCTAATGGTGTTACCAATTTTAACGGTAATGATGCCCTAGCGCTGTTAAAAGGAAATGATACATTGGACGTGATTGGCAGAATCGGTGAAAACCCTGGCAACAATGCCGGCTGGACTATAGACACCGCAGACACCAGAGACAACACAATCATAAGGTTGCCTTCGATACAGGGAGGAACAAAAGATTGGTCTGTGGGTTCGTTGCAATGGGCTGTTTTGGCACGTGATACATTCCGTCTTGGTGCGCACACCATGAATAGCTGCGCTGCCATTACCGACACCACAGCAAGGTTTTCTACATCGTCAGATGTGGTAAGCGAATCGGTAGGAACCCTAACATTAAATCTGCAACTAAATGCGGTGAGTGCATCTTCCTCTTTTACCGTTGATGTAGTGCTGGATGGTGGCACCGGTTCTGCTGCCGACATCAATAACTACACTACCCAAACAGTGACGTTTGCATCCGGCAATGCATTTAGTTCATTGGCACTAACTGTGACCGATGATCTGATACAAGAAGGTGCTGAAACTTTAATTTTTAAACTGAGAAATCCTTCGGCTCCGCTGCTAGTGGGGGCAGATTCTACATTTACGCTTACGATTGCTGCAAACGATGCACCGCCTGCAACTGTTTTAATTTCACAAATTACCGGCCTTGATGCAAATCAGCAGCCTGATTCATTGGGAAAAGTTGTCATTGTAAGCGGCACTGTTTACGGTGTAAATATGCGCACCGATAGTTTGCAGTTTACAATTCAGGATGCTACGGATGGAGTGGAGGTAGTATCGTATAATTCTGCGTTTGGCTATACGGTGGCAGAAGGCGATTCTGTAAGTTTGGTGGGTGTGGTGGTTTTCTCCAATGGTATGACTCAAATTGAAATTACCGACACCTTATTTAAAGTCGGCACTGGTACTTTAGTATCGCCCGTAGTAGTGCAGGATTTAGATGAAACCACAGAAAGTAAATTAGTGCGTTTGAACAATGTGACTTTGGCTACGCCTAGCCAGTGGGGAACCGGAGCTAGTGGTTACACTTGCGATATTACAGACGGTGTTGGCACCTGGACACTTCGCATCGATGCACAAACCAATCTTTTTGGTACACCTGCACCGGTCGGTAATTTCAATGTAGTTGGTATCGGAGGGCAGTTTGATAACTCATCACCTTACAATTCCGGCTACCAGATTCTTCCTCGTTATACACAGGATATTATTCTGATTAGTGGAATTCAAACAGTTTCATCTGCCATCAGAAATGTTTATCCAAATCCAAACAACGGAAGCTTTAATGTGAGTCTCCAGATTACGGACATTGCCAACCTTAATTTATTTGATATGGCCGGGCAACTTGTTTATAGCACAAAGTCAGAGAGTTCATTGGTAAATATAAGCACTTCACATTTGGCTAAAGGCGTTTACTTTTTAGAAGTGTGCACCAACGGAAGTATTTCGAGAGACAAGATTGTAGTGGAGTAATAGGTAGAGTTATTTATAAACGCTAACAGGGATTGAAGTTTTTCAATCCCTGTTACATTTATAGCCATGAAGAAGCTTTTAGTTACCGGTGCTTCAGGTTTTTTGGGTTATCATTTGCTCCGTCTTTGCACCTCAAAATACGAGGTGTATGGGCTGTTTAGGCATCATAAGGTGGAGTCGAAAAACGTTACCGCTTTGCGTTGCGATATAAGTAACTATGTGGAAATTGGTAATGTGATAGAAGATGTGGAACCGGATGCGGTGATTCACGCAGCGGCCATCAGTGATGCTAATTTTTGTCAGCAACATCAGCAAGTTAGTTACCTTACTAACGTAGAGGCATCAAAAAATATTGCCGGCCTCTGTTGCGATTGGCAAATTCCTCTCGTTTTTACTTCTACCGATTTGGTGTTTGATGGAAAGCAAGGTATGTATACCGAGATGGATGATCGTAATCCATTGAATGTATATGGTGAGCAAAAATGTGAGGCCGAAGATGCTATTCTCTCTATTTACCCGGATGCAAGAATAGCGCGCTTACCGTTGATGTATGGTTTGCCCGTGGCGGGTTCCGGAAATTATCTGCAAAATTTCGTGACCACATTGCAATCGCGAAAACCTGTCAGGCTTTTTGATGATGAATTCCGAAGTGTATGTGGGGCAAAAAGTATTGTTGAGGGTTTGTTGTTGTATCTGTTCTATAATGGTGCACCAAACATACTTCACCTGGCTGGCAGCCAAAAGCTATCTCGTTATGAATTTGGCACAATGGCAGCGGAGGCATTTGGGTTAGATGGTTTATTGATTGAAAAATGTTCGCAAAAAGATGTGTCAATGCCTGCTCCACGTCCGGCAGATGTATCACTCGATATTTCTAAAGCCAGGTTAATGGGTTACCATCCTCTGCGCGTAGCAGAAGAATTGAACTTAATTGCATCCCGAAATTATTTACAGCACTTATGAAAAAATGGTTCCTTGCTTTGTATGTGACAGCTCTGGTATTGGCTTACGGACAAAAAGAAAATCCTTCCACTGAAATAGCTTCAGTAGGTATATCCGGACAGGCACGGGTCATTTTTTACAATGTAGAAAATCTGTTCGATACCATTAATGACCCCACAACTAAGGATGAAGATTTTTTGCCCGAGTCTGCCAATAAGTGGGATACAAAGAAGTATCAGCGAAAGCAACGAAGCATTGCTAAAGTGTTAGCAGCGTTGTGCGATTCCGTGCCGCCTCTTATAATTGGTTTGTGCGAAATCGAAAACAAAAACGTGTTGGATGACTTAATAGCTCAACCGGCATTGAGAAAATATAATTTTGGAATTGCACATATAAATTCTGAAGATGAGCGTGGAATTGACGCTGCCTTGTTATATAACAAAAACCTGATTAGCGAATTGGCTACTGAGAAACTGACGGTGAATCTGGGTAGTGATAAAACACGGGATATAGTTTGCTTAAAAGCAAGGTTAGGAGGAGAATGGCCGATTTGGTTTTTTGTAAATCACTGGCCGAGTAGACGCGAAGGTGAAAAAGAAAGTGAAGACAAACGGCTGATAGCCTCCATCGCTTTACGCAGTAAAATTGAAGATGTTTTTGCGGAGGACCCAACAGCGCGTGTGGTGATTATGGGGGATTTCAACGACAATCCGGACGACAAAAGTTTATTGAACTTAACAACGCGAAAAGTAAAAGCACAAGAATCGCAATCGCTCATTAATCTCACAAAGTCTTTGTTTGAAAAGGGGGCGTATACCCTTAAGCATCAAGGCAACAATTATGTTTTTGACCAATTGATAGTGTCCGGGAATTTGTTGGGTAAAAAGAATAAATGCTGCATCTCTCAAGATGGAGCGCAGATATTCACTGCTCAGTGGCTGTTGTATAACCACGCAAAGTATGGACTTATCCCTAACCGCACGTATGCATCTGGTAAATATGTGGGTGGATACTCCGACCACCTGCCGGTGTATTTCGATATAGTATGTAAGTAGTCAACATCAGGCCGGATATTCAAAGTAGTTGCGCTCAGTTTCCCATAATCGAATTTGCAAATCATACGAAGGATTCAACCGGCTGCGCAGTAGATTATAAATGACCACCGATATATTCTCTCCAGTTGGATTTAATCCTGCAAATTCCGCACAGTCGAGGTTTAAGTTGCGATGATCGAAACGATCCATCACCTCTTCTTGTAGTATTTTTTTTAGCTCGTTCATGTCAATTACGTATCCCGTTTCCGGATTTATTTCACCGGTAACCTTTACATCTAAACGATAGTTGTGTCCGTGGTAGCTCGGATTAGCGCACAAATCGAAAACATGTTTATTTTTTTCATCGCTCCAATCTTTTCTGTAAAGTCGATGCGCAGCGTTAAATACAATTTTTCTAAACACAGATACTCTAGGCATATTACTTCAATTTGTTTTTATGTAAATCCATTTCAAGAAAGCAAATCGTTTTCTGTTTTTTAAGTAGTTTAAATCTTTATCCATTGCAAATGCTTCCCGCTCAAAAACAATCTGACGATAGGCTTGTTCATGATTTTTGTACCGCAGCAGATTGAAAATATAATTCAACAGGTAAATCAAATAGAAGGGGAGAAGGAGTAACTCCACTTGTTGCCGATGATGAATTTTTTCATGGTTCAAAAGTTCCGTATGGGTAGTCAGCGCTCTGTTCTTTACAATCACAAACGGATAAATCGCTAATGCAGAGTAAGGAACAAAGCGCGAAACCACCAGGAACATAGCTATTTACTTTGGGTTGTAATTTATGAACACCGTTTGGTTTTGTCCGTCCGAGGCGGAACATCCCAAATCCGTTACGGCAGCCCAGATGCCTGAGTTGTTGGATACCGTATTGCATTGATTGGAGCTGATTTTGGAAGTGCCACCACAGTTTCCGGTATCATCATTTGTAACCAATACGCATACTTTTGCATTCTGCACATTATTGATGGAATAACTTCCCAGCAATCCATTGGTTTCATTTCTGCTTTCAATAACTAAGGTGTTGTTTGATATCTGAACTTGTAATGTTCCTTCCTGCACGTTTGAAAAAACAGTCATATCAAACAGAGAATATCCATTGCCACTGTGCGCCACGTTTGTTACCAACTGTCCATTTGCATCTGCGTAAACGGGTCGGTTGCTTACGCCCGACACTGAATTGGCTCGTATAGTTCCGGTCACATCCAGTTTATAAGCGGGAGCTACGTTGCCTAATCCGATATTGCTTCCATCATCATAAATAGACGAACAAGTGGCACTGCCTCCGCTACTTTTTA
>CAYQRR010000025.1:0-15692 GCA_964419635.1 uncultured Chitinophaga sp.
CGCTCCCTTAAAAGATCTCATCGGTACGGCATTTGTCGTAGTAGGCCGCTATATCAAAAACCTTTTGCTTCCTTATCCACTTTCATTCTATTACGGCTACGCAGTAATCAGCAGTACCCACTGGGCTGCCCCTGAATCACTTGCGGCCATGTTTATAGTTATTATCTTATTGGGAGCGTCAATAATCCTTGCCCCTAAGTCCGGCAGCTTATCCATAGGCATGGTGGCCATGGTGGTTCCGTTAATGTTTTTTAGCGGTCTGTTCGAGCCCATCGCAGGGATGATGGCTGATCGGTATTTACTAGTTCCTTCCATCGGTTTCTGCATTGTATTGGCAGGCCTTTTATTACCGCTGCGCACTACTCGACTCTCCGCGTTCAATAATATATCTATCACATTCGTTTTGGTAGGCTCCGTACTCACAATTTCTAGAAGTGCTAAGTGGAAAGACCCCCTCACGTTGATGAGAAATGATATAGAGTATGTTAGTAAATCTGCTCAGGCTCATAATCTTTTAGCTATTAGGCTTGTAAAAACATCTTTTAACAGCAAAGTGGAATCTGAGCAGAAAAATATGCGCCTAGAAGCCTTAGATCATTTTAAACAGGCACAGGCCATACACCCCCGTTTCTACAATGTAGCCTTTGATATTGGCAGAGTCTATCTATTGCTAAACATGCCAGATAGCGCATTGGCAGCATTTCAAAATGCCATTAGTATTGACTCTACCTATAGTGAATCTCACTTGCACGTAGGAGAAATTTTGTTTCAACTCAAAAAATATCCGGATGCTATCCCCTATTTCAAGTATGTAATTCAATCTCGACCACTTGATTATATAGGCTATGACAAACTCAGTTATTTATATTTTTCTATGAAATTTTATGATCAGTCCATATCGGTTAATCGGCAAGCATCGGTTAACATTCCAGGTATTATTGATCCATACGTCAATATAGCTCAGGTGTATTTATCCATGAATAAAAATGACAGTGCGTTGTATTATCTCCATTTGTCTGACAGCTTGCTACCCGGCAATCAACGGATAAAAAACCTAATGCAGTCCGCTAACGGAAATGGCATTTCTCCATAGGGCATTCGTTTAACCACTGTACCCCACCTACCATGTATAAATTGCTTGCTGCTATCGTAAAAGACCTCCGCCTGCTGCTGCGCGACAAAGCGGCACTGGCGGTCATGTTTGCTATGCCGGTGTTGTTGGTCGTTCTTATTACCAGTATACAGAACAGCACCTTTAAACTGGTCAACGATAACAAAGTCTCCTTGTTGATTTGTAATCAAGACAGCGGCAAAGGCAGTGTACAGCTCATGGATGCTCTTGGTAAAATGGGGATGTTCGACATTACAAAAGCCAACAGCGCGCTTACCCAGGAAGCGCTGATTCAGTTAATGCATAACCGCGAGGCTTTGGTGGCCATTGTCATCCCCTCCGGTTTTTCGGAGCAATTAGCGGCAAAATCAAATTCGGTCGCTTCTAAAGCCCTGAGTGAATTGGGGATGACAGCGGAAGAAAAAAATGCGCTAACGGATAAATTTGCTACTCCGCATAACCTTCGGATGTTCTACAACCCAGTATTACAGGAGACCTTCCGCCTTTCTGTGAAGGGAGCTTTGCGCAGCGCACAACAGTTTACAGAAAACAGGCAGGTGGTGGAAGCGCTCTATTCTTCCTTGAGCAATAAAGAAGTGCCGGCCGATTTGCAAAACCAGCTCATGAACAATCAGACCTTTATTGAAGAGGTGCCGGCATCCAAAGATGGAAGCAGAACCTTGCCCAATGTGACTCAACACAACGTGCCGGCCTGGACGCTCTTTGCTATGTTTTTTATTGTGGTATCGCTAAGTACCAATATCGTTAAAGAGAAGTTGAGCGGTAGTTTTATACGGCTCAAAACGTTGCCTACGGGTTATTTTATGGTGCTAGCGGCCAAGCAAATTACCTACATTCTGGTTACGCTGCTGCAGGCCTTTGTAATTTTTTCAATCGGTATATTTCTCTTTCCACTTATGAGTTTGCCGGCATTGGTCTTGCCGACTCCTTTGTGGGGATTGTTGCTGGTATCGGTGTGTTGTGGTTGGTGTGCTGTCAGTTATGGACAAGTGTTGGGTGTATACGCAAAAACGATGGAAATGGCGATTGGTTTTGGAGCTGTGTCGGTGGTTATTCTTGCTGCAGTAGGGGGTATTATTGTGCCGGCCTTTGCTATGCCTGCGAGTATGAAATATGTGATGATGCTATCGCCATTGCATTGGTGTTTAGAAGCCTACCAAACCATTTTTCTGAGTGGTGGCGCTGGCAGCGATGTGCTCGCCTCCTTGTTGCCATTAATCATTATTATCGTGCTCTTGCAAGCTATCGCTTTGCTAGGATTGCGCAAGCAGAAATTACTTTGAATTTACACCGTATGGATAAAGAACAAGAAAAACTGGAACTGAAAAAACACATCATTAAGTATTTGAATTTGCTGCATGTGACTCCTGAGGAAATTACGGACGACATGCCTATGTTTCGCGAAGGGCTTGGGCTCGATTCTATTGATTCTATTGAAATGGTGGTGATGCTGGAACGCGAATACGGGCTTAAAATCGAAAACCCTAAAGACGGCCGCAAAATTTTACACAACATCAATAGCATGATGGAGTTTATTGAACAAGGCCGCGCCAAGCTAAATGCGTGATGAGCAGAGTTTTTGTAACCGGCATTGGCATCGTTACTCCACTTGGTTTTTCACTTTCCGAAAATCATGAGGCCCTGCGCGAAGGCCGAAGTGGTCTTTCTGAATTGGAGCATTTTTCGTCTCGCTTTGCCACCCTATTGCCATTTGGCGAAGTAAAAATCAGCAACGAAGAGTTGCGAGAAAAACACCAGGTTACCGATAGTGGTGTGACCCGCACCACCTTGCTGGCCCTGCATGCCTTTGCCGATGCGCTTGCCGATAGTAAAATGGACCTGGCTGCGCTTCAATCCTCAGACACCGCATTAATCAACGGAAACACTGTGGGCGGCATGTGCCTTACCGATGAGTTATACCAGGATGCTAACCACCGCGAGGTAGGCTCGGAGTATTTAAACTCCTACGATTTGGGCTCGGTTAATCTGTACCTGGCACAGCGATTTGGGATTAGAGGGGTGGTTAATACGTTCAATACCGCTTGTTCATCGTCTGCCAATGCAATTATGTATGGAGCGCGACTGCTAAGACACGGTTTTGCCAAGCGAGCCATTGTAGGAGGAGCCGATAGTTTAGCCAAGTTTACGATCAACGGATTCAACTCCCTTAACATTCTTTCAGCCGAACCGTGCCGTCCTTTTGATGCGCATCGTTCGGGGCTTAATTTAGGTGAAGGAGCGGCCTTTTTAGTATTGGAGAAAGAAGAAGATGTGAATGATAAATATGTGTATGGAGAGGTAAGCGGATGGGCTAATGCCAATGACGCATTTCATCCCTCTTCATTGAGCGACCATGGCGAAGGTCCTTTTTTGGCCATGAAGCAAGCTTTGCAGGTGGCCAACCTGCAGCCACCACAGATAGGTTATATAAACACACACGGCACCGCTACCGAAAACAATGATGAAAAAGAGAGCATTGCTATGAAGCGATTATTTGAAACGGTTCCTGCTTTTTCGTCTACCAAATCAAATATCGGGCACACCTTGGGAGCCGCTGGTGCTGTGGAAGCTGTTTTTTGCCTGCTGCAGCTCCAGCAGCAAGAGGTGTATAAAAGTTTACGTTTTGAATCTCCAATTCCTGAAACCGGATTGATTCCCGTTCTGGATTACAGCAAAACAACGCTCCATCATGTGATGAGCAATTCATTTGGGTTTGGCGGCAACTGCAGTTCACTTATTTTTTCAAAAGCATAAGCAGCATGTTGTATATCCACGAATCGGCCTGTATATCTCATCTGCCTACCTTTAACGAAGTGGACATTGAAACCTTGTTGCCTTCTGCAGACAATCAACTGGCGGCTATAGAACCTAAATATACTTCCATTCCACCGGGACAGTTGCGCAGAATGGGCAGGGCGCTGCGCATGGGTGTGGGCACCGGTATGCAACTGCTGGAAAAATCTTCAGCTAATGGAATACTGATTGCCACGGCCAATGGGGGAATTGAAGACAGTATTACATTTCTCAACCAGATTATTGACTATCAGGAAGGGCGCCTGACACCTACCAACTTTGTGCAGAGCACTTTTAATGCCATTGCCGGTTTGCTGGGTATGATTACCAAAAACACCGGTTACAACAGTACGCATGTGCACCGGGGGCTTGCGTTTGAAAATGCACTGCTGGATGCTGTTATGCTGCTAAAAGAAAATCCGGAGCATCAGTATGTGGTAGGTGGAGTGGATGAAATATCGGTGCGTAATTATAAGCTGGAGGCTATGGCGGGTTGGTATAAAAAAGAAGTATGCAGCAATTGGGAGTTGTATGATTCGCAGACCGAGGGCACCTTGCCCGGTGAAGGCGCGGCTATGTTTTTGGTAAATAAAAAAACAGCGGGGGCGAAAGCAAAACTAGTGGCGCTGCAATTGCTGCACACCAGCGATGAAACTTTAGTGCGCAAGGCACTGGAAGGTTTTTTGAAACAGCATGGAGCTACAGATTTACTGCTATCGGGCGAGAGTGGCGATAGCCGGTTTGCGCATTTCTACAACACTTGCGAGCAAGTAGCAGGCGATGTGCCTGTGGCCAGATTTAAACATGCTTTTGGAGAATTTCAAACGGTGTCGGCCCTGGCACTGTGGCTGGCAGTGCGGTGCTTGCAGCACGGTGGCTTGCCATTGCATTTTATGAAGCGCGGCAGCGCCAATGTCAACGCCCAACGGATTTTGATTTACAACAACTATCAGGGGGTGCAGCATAGTTTTATGCTGGTGGAGAGGGTGTAGGTGCGGGTGTTACCATAATTTTTCTGCTGATTTGGATGCGGACGGAGGACGCACCGAAGCGAACGGTGGTTAGACCGAAATGAGCGGAGGTTAGACGGAAGCGAACGGAGGATAGACCGAAGCGGGCGGAGGTTAGACCGAAATGGACGGAGGAGGGACGGAAGACTTGTTTGGTTAATTACGGGTGTTGTTTCTTCAAAAAGTTAGAAGTGTGCAGCATTTAAAAATTTAAAACATTGGAAATTGACAATCCGTTATCTGTCTGATTCTTCCGTTTCAAAAAAGACTTTCAACTTACACGAAGCCAATATTTCGTTGCCTGATTTGGCTTCGGCATGGACCACCACTACCGCACCAAATACTAAGTGCTCTACTTCAATAGTGGTATGAATTTTTGTGTTCAGTTCGGGCAAACGGTAAACGCACATCTCTCTCACTTCGCCAATAAATGCCACTCCGGGTTTTTTGCCCTGATTAAAATTGTCGAAGCCGGTTTTGCAGCCTGCGCTTTGTGCCATGTGTTCCAGCAGGCCTGCCAGCGACAGTTTTCCGTTTTGCACCAAAGGATTATGGGGTAGTGGAGTAAAGATTGTGGTGCAGCTTTTTGAAGTTACTGCTATCAGCGTATCTACAAACACAAAAGGTGGTTTTTGCGGAATAAGCCGCACAAGCGCCTGGCCGGAAATTGGAAACTCCATTATTGTGTTTTTGGGTGCTGCTGCAAGGATAAAATATTGTTGCAGCAACGGAGGCTAAAGCTGACATTGAGCGTGGCTCATGTCAATTTCTGCGATGCGGTATTATATTTGACCGATATGGAAAAGCAGGTACGCCTCAAGGATAAAACCTTTCGTTTATACAAAAGCGAAACGGAAATTATTTCTGCCATTCGCCACATTGCCAATCAGATTAATGACGACTACATTGGCAAGCGTCCTTTGCTGGTTCCGGTATTAAATGGCTCTTTCATGTTTGCCTCTGACCTGATGAAAGAACTGAAACTGGATTGTGAGTTGAGTTTTGTAAAAGCGGTTTCGTATGTGGGCACCGAATCGAGCGGAAAGTTGCACACTTTAATCGGTTTGAATGAGAATGTTGAAGGTCGCCACGTTATTATTCTGGAAGATATTGTGGACAGCGGACACACCTTATCGCGCATTATACCCTCTATCACTCAACATCAGCCTGCCTCGTTAAAGGTGGCTTCTTTGCTATTTAAGCCTCATGCGCTGAAGGTAGACCTGACTATCGATTATGTAGGTATAGAAATACCGAATGAATTTATAGTCGGCTATGGGCTTGATTATGACGGACTGGGAAGAAACCTGCGCGATATTTATCAGGTAGTAGAAGAATAGCACTCCGTTTATTTTGCACAAGACTCAAAAAAAAATTGTAGTTATCGGTGGGGGAGCAGCCGGCTTCTTTTCCGCCATTACGTGCGCAGAACTATATCCTGAATATGAGGTGACCATTGTGGAGCAGAGCAGCCAGCTTTTGCAGAAGGTTAAAATTAGCGGGGGAGGCAGGTGTAATGTGACACACAATTGTTTTGATGTAAAACAGCTGGTTAAAAATTATCCGCGAGGCGAAAAACAACTGATTGGTCCATTCATGCGATTTAATCCGGCTCATACCTTTGATTGGTTTGAGTTGCGCGGAGTAGAGCTGAAAGCTGAACCGGATGGACGATGTTTTCCGGTCACCGATTCTTCGCAGACTATTATGGATTGTTTTTTGCGTGAAGCGCATCGCCTGGGAATTTCAATCTCTATCAATAGTGGCGTAGATAAGCTAATACAACTAGATGATTTTTGCTGGGAGATTCACCTGGCGAGTGGAAAAATCTTGAATGCAGAAGCCATTATCATGGCTTCCGGGTCTTCGCTACGGGTTTGGAAAATGTTACAGCAGTTAGGTCATACTATAGTGCCTCCCGTGCCCTCTTTATTTACGTTTAACATAAAAGACCCTCGTTTAAAAGATTTGCAAGGTGTGGCAGTTGGCTCGGCTACAGTGAAAATTGGCACTCTAAAAAATTTGACGACCAGTGGCCCTTTACTGATTACACATTGGGGCATGAGTGGTCCGGCTATTCTGCGATTGAGTGCCTGGGGCGCTCGTGCGCTGGCCGCGGTAAATCATCAATTCGAAATAGAAGTAAACTGGTGTGCGGGCCAATCTTTTGAAGCGGTAAAAGGAGCGCTTCTACATTATCGCGAGCATCATGCACGCAAGGCCATTGTGAACCATCCATTGTTCCAACTCCCAAGACGGCTTTGGGAGCGGCTTACTTCCCTGTTACTCAAAAACACCCACCTGAATTTTGCCGACCTATCAAACCGGCAAATAGAGATGCTGGCTCAGGAACTGGTGTCAGCAAAGTTTACAGTAACCGGAAAATCTACTTATAAAGATGAGTTTGTAACCGCAGGGGGTGTTGATTTAGACGAAGTGGATTTCAAAACCATGCAAAGCAGATTGTTTCCACGTTTGTATTTTGCCGGGGAGGTATTGGATATAGATGCCATCACGGGTGGATTCAACTTTCAGGCGGCTTGGACTACCGGATTTATTGCCGGTAATCTGCAGTGCTAACAAAATAAAAAGGGCTTGAGCTTTCGCTCAAACCCTTTCTAAGGTTAATTATAAACTGACTACTTAGGGCTGGTAGGTGTTACCGGTGTAGCAGGAGTTGGATTCGGGTCGTTTACAGTTCCTGTAATTTTCAGCGTCTCGTTCGGGCTTTTGGCATTGGAGTTTACAGTTACAGTTTTAGTGAAAGGACCTACACGGTTGATGTCGTAGTGAACTTTGATTTCGCCACCTTTACCGGGAAGAATCGGCTCTTTAGGGCACTGTGGAACGGTGCAACCGCAAGATCCACGACAATCGCTGATGATCAAAGGAGACTTTCCGGTATTGGTGAATTTGAAATAACGGGTAGCGTTGTTTTCATCGCCTTTGGCTACTGTACCATAATCTATGGTAGTAGATTCCCATTTAAATTCCGGTGCATTTGGGTCCGGTGCCGGTGTTGCCGTTGCATCCTGTGCCGAAGCAAACATTACTGCCCCTGCAAAGCTGAACATAAGAAGTAACTTTTTCATTTTGTTGTTTTTGTTTTTGAAATTGGTTATCGATGGATACAAATCAAATGTAATGCCTTTCTATATCTGCGCAACAGTAAGGGGGGGATGGTTTAACTTATTTTTAGAGGAAAGTTTTACTTTGACACAGAAACGCACCAATCTTACCGCAGACCGGCTATGATTCATAGATATCTAGATAAATTGTTTACCGACAAACGGCTGATTCTACCTGTAGAGTTTGTGCTCAAGATGTTATTGGTTTATGCCGCTTGGCGCTCATTTAAGTATGGTGGCGAGCATTATGAACATTTTATGTGGGGCGGCTGGGAGTATCTGAAAAATGCCCAAGGGCGGCTGGTGGGTCATTTATCTGCCATACAACTTCGCGCCATGGGCTACCAGGTCACCGATTTTGGCAGAATGATTATTGTGGACGGCACCCCGGGAATATTCATTGGTGATTTATGCCTGGGTATTGCGCCCATGGTTATCTTTTCCGGATTTATAATCGTATTTGGAGATAATGAGCGCAACAAACTGTGGTTTATTCCACTCGGACTTTTGCTGATTAACGTAATCAATGTGTTCAGAACCTCCGCGCTGGTATTGGTGCAGGTGCACTATGAGCGGTATTTTAAACTGGCGCACGAAAACATCTACCTCTATCTTACCTACGGTTTAATTCTTCTTCTCCTGCTCTGGTGGATGAACGGTCCTGCATTCAAAAAAGTTTCTGTTACTACTGCTTCGTAATTTTATACCTCGATTGACCCAATTTTAAAATGTACATTCCAAGGGGTAACTCACTCAGGTCAAGATTTTGTACGGGTTGTTGTATTAAAATCTCCTCAATCATTTTACCCATCGTATTATAGATTGCAGCGGTGCCTGTTGATCCACCGCGAAGTGTAAGGTGGTGTTGGAATGGGTTGGGATAGAGGTGAATTTTCGCATCAGCGTGCAGGGTGGCCGTGCCCACAGACCCATTGAGTGAAAAGCGGCTAAAAAAATCCCAAATCTCCTGCGATGCGTTGATGTCGCGGTTTGTGGGCCCGTAAATGTAGTCTATAGGTGCGCTGGGCCAGGTATGGCCTCCCCCATTGATTTTAAACAACCATACTTCGGAACCCTGGTTGCAATCAGTGTATTTTATTTTCTGAACGGTAGAGCTATCGTTGGGATTGGTGTCGGGTACCTCTGTTGTATCGGGCTGCAGCAGGCAGTTGTTTTTGTCGTTCCAGAAGTCGATAGTTTCTTCCGTGCCATAATAGCCGGCACCCCCATTATAGTCTACGAGCGGGTCGGCCGTGCCATGTATCTCGAGCACCGGCACGCTGCGCGATAAGGCACAGTTGATAGCAGTGAGTGAGGTAAGCGAACCGGTGACCGATGCTATAGCCGCAATACGGTTCTCCAAATCACAGGCCAGCCTATAGCTCTGATATCCTCCATTGCTCATACCGCAGGAATATACCCGTGATAAATCAATGTTGTAAAGTTGATAGAGCGTGTCAATTATTTTTGAAATGAACCCCACGTCATTGGGCGATGCGTTGTAGGGTGGCGTGAATCCGGAGTTCCACGAGCTGTTCAAGCCATTTGGAAACACGCATATAAATTGATTTGCATCTGCCGTTATATCCATACGCGAATAAAAAATTTGCTGTGCTGCGTTAGAGCCATAGCCGTGCAGGTTAAATACTACCGGTAAGCTATTGCCGGCAGTGTAGCCGGTGGGCAAGTGGACTATAAAATCACGCTCTGTATTTTCGAAGTTCATCGTGAGTGTGTATTCGGTGCCTGCAAAGCTTGGTGCTGCCCATAGCATCCATAAAAGGAGAGTGTAACATTTTTCCATTTCGGCCTTTGATTTTGAAAAGTAGTTAGAATTGCGGCATGAAGAAATACAACTTTTATGCAGGGCCCGCCATTCTTCCGGATGTTGTTTTGCAACAAGCTCAGGAAGCGATTCAAGATTTTGCCGGCACCGGCCTCAGCATTTTAGAAATATCGCATCGCAGCAAAGAATTTGTAAGTGTGATGGAACAGGCCCGTGCCTTGGTAAAAGAACTCATGAATCTTGACAATACATATGAAGTATTGTTTTTGCAAAACGGAGCGCTGGCACAGTTTCACATGGTGCCCATGAACTTACTCAACGAAGACGAGACGGCTGCTTATTTTGACACCGGTGCCTGGGCGCATGGAGCCATGGAAGAAGCCCGGCTTTTTGGTAAGGTTCACATCGCCTGCTCTTCCCGCAAAGACCGGTACAGTTACATCCCAGATGCCTTTACCTTGCCCGAAAACCTCAAATATCTCCACGTTACTTCTAACAATACCATATACGGCACACAATTGCAGTTTCCCCTCTCCAACCCCTGGGCCCCAGGAGTGCCTTTGGTGTGTGATATGAGTTCCGACATTTTTTCGCGACAACTGGATTATTCGCAGTTTGATTTGATTTATGCCGGGGCACAAAAAAATATAGGACCTGCCGGCACGGTGTTGGTGGTGGTTCGTAAAAACATACTGGGAACGGTAAGGCGCAGCATCCCCAAAATGCTTGACTACCGCCAGCACATCGACAAGGAAAGTATGCTAAATACCCCATCCGTATTTGCGGTGTATGTGACTTACTTAACGCTGCAATGGATCAAACAACAAGGCATTCAAAATCTGGAGCAAAAAAATAGGGCAAAGGCCCAAATGCTCTATCAGGCCATAGACAATTCATCCTTGTTTGAAGGCACAGTAGCAAAAGAAAACCGCTCGGCTATGAACGTTTGTTTTCGCATTCGGGAGGTAGACGCATCCACTGCAGCATTAGAAACTCGTTTTCTACAATTTGCTGAGCAGCAGGGACTGCTTGGCCTGCAGGGACACCGCAGTGTAGGCGGTTTCCGCGCTTCCATTTACAATGCGATGAATTTGGAAGGGGTAACAGCCCTCACTCAAGCCATGGCGGAGTATGAGCGGCAGTTATAAATCAAAAAGGTGTTTCGGATTTAGCTATAGCTCTCTGAACGAATAAATGATAGAGTCTATCTGTCCTTTAAAATGCAGCTTGCGCTCTTCGCTGCGGGTCCAGATGCTCAGGTGATAGAGCTCCTTTTTACCCTCCAAAACTACTTCGCTGAAATAGATTGTTTCTCCATCCATTTTGCCAAACACCTCGGCTCGTGCTCCGCGGAGGCCATTCACCAGTACGGCTACCGAATCGGTGAGCAGTGCATTTTTCATGATAGCGGTATCGCACAGGTGAGCTACGTAGCCTTGCAATGCACCTGACACATTGCGGGTGGCATCTGCCTTGCCAATAGATTCTCCTATCATATAGAAATTGCGGAAACGATTGGCGTACTGAAATTCGGCACCGGGTTTTAAGGTTTGATCTTCTTTAAGCCAAGAGGGGATGTCTACCGAAAACTTATTGGCCACTGCCACGGTTTCGTATTCTCCCGAATATTTGCAGGAGGCAAAAGACAAGAGCAGAACAGCAATAACAAAAACGGTTTTTTTCATGCGTGCGACTTTGCGCAAACATAAACACGGAAAATAAACCGACTGTTTCTATTTTTAAGGAATGTTTACAACACGCAAAGCGGGTGACATTCTGTTGCTTTCTCTTTTGTTTTTAGTAGCCGTGGCCATGAGCATCAAGGGGTTCCGCGAACCCGATTTGTGGTGGCAAATCAGGACAGGCGAATGGATATTAGCACATGGTCAGGTGCCGCACTACGATGTGTTCAGCTACACTTTTGCGGGCAGCCCATGGGTGAATGTGAAATGGATAAGTGAGATTTTGTTGGCCTTGATAGCACGTCTGGCTGGACCCGAAAGTGTGTTTTTATGGCAGGCATTGGTCACCTGCGGCATTGTTTTCTTCTTATTGAAGTTGGCTGATTTGTCATCCGGGGCAACCCCGGGCAAAGCACCAGTAGTGCTTTCTGTATTGCTCAGCTTATTGGCTATAGAATATCGAATTATTGGACGACCGGAGATGTTTAGTCATTTTTTCTCGGTGGTGTTTTTGTGGATACTCTATCAGTATCGCCATACTACCGGTAAAAAACTGTGGTGGTTGGTGCCTTTACAAATATTGTGGGCCAACACACACGAAGCCTTCGGGATGGGTATAGTGCTTTCCGCTCTTTTTTGTGTAGGTGATTGGCTGCAATATGGCTGGAGCAAGTACGGCAAATGGTCCACTCAAACGGAGCGTCCGCTTATGCTCACGTTAGTGCTGGTAGTGCAGGTAGTTTCGCTGGTCGTGAATCCTTATGGAATTCAACTCTTATTGCAGCCTTTCAAAATATTTGGGCAGGTCTATGAAAATAAATACACCACCGAGTTGTTTGATTTTAGAACCTTGGAGTATTGGCAATGGAATACTTGGTTGGTTCTGCTGCTAATGCTGGTAGCGGTGTTGGGTAATGTGATGGAGTGGCGTAGTAAAAAAACGAGTTCAAATAAATGGTTGCTATTCTTTCAAACTTACGGATTCGGTTATCTGCTCACTTTAATGGCTTTTACCTATTTAGCGAGTAGTGCCTATCGAAACATTGTATTTTTTGTATTGATGCTTTTCCCCTTTCTCGTGAAAGCAATGGCGTTTTGGGGTCAGAAATTATTTTCCAGCGAACGAGCGCTGCAATTATTCAAAGGTAGTGTTGCCGTGCTGCTGCTGGTTACCTATGGTCTGATAGTTTCCAATACTTTCTATAGGTTGATTGGCAGCCGCGATAACTATGGGCTGCAGGTGCGCACAGCCTATAACCCGGTGGCTGCGGCAGATTTTGTGCAGGCACAACATCTCACCGGCAAATGCTTCAGCGATTATCTTACATCCTCCTACTTGCTTTGGCGATTGCAGCCCGATTTTAAAACCTTTATTGACCTCCGCGACCTCGATGTGTTCCCTGCCTCTTTTTTCAATGAATTTGCGGAGGCCGTTACATTCCCGGAAGAGTTTGACCGATTAGACTCCATTCATCACTTTAATTATGTGGTGCTTTATCGTCCGCAGTTTAATGCCCTTCATCGCCATTTGTATAATGATAGCCGATTCCAAATAGCACTGCTCAATGAAGTAGCGGTCGTTTATACCCCAGCTCAGGATACGCTCCGTTTACCAGCCCATAATGTGGTTCTTCCCAAACCACAGAGCCTCTTTTCGCTTGCGGTTAATTATCTCTTGAATCCGTTCTATGCATTTACGAAGTCCGTCAATGAAGTAAACACGGATGCTGTTGCTGCCAGTTATTATCTGGCAGTGGGCGATTTGCTGCGCGCCCGCCAACAACTCAGCGGTAAAACAAATGACTACCAACTGCTGCAACTATCGGGCGAGCTGGCTTACAATGCAGCACTCAGCGCAGCAACCGACACTGCATCCGGTGCGCTCACCAAAGAGCAACATCTGGCCACTGCCCTGAGTTACTACATGCAATCGCTGCAATTAAAAGATGATTTCGGCCCCACTTATCTTGGCCTGGGTGCTGTTTATTTTCAGCAGCAGAATTATCTCACAGCTCTCGAGTATTTTGAAAAAGCCACCCGATATGACAAGACCAACCTCAATGCCTGGCTCTTTGCAGCGGAGTGTTGCAAAGTAATGGTGAACAGAAATAATGAAGAATCGGCCGCTTATGCCAGGCAAGCTATTTCGTTCCTGCAAAAGGCGGAGCAGCTGAACCCCAATAACCCACCTATGATGCTGAATATTGGCTTTCTATACTTCCGGTTAAACGACTGCACCAATACTCGAAAGTATTTACTACCTATTAAAGATTTTGAAGGGTTTGGACCCGAGCAAAAATCCAACATTGCGCAATGCCTTACCAAGTGTGCCGGCTGATGGCGGAAAAAACAAAAGGCAACCATCGGCTGCCTCTCTTGTTGTAGTGTGTGAAAGTCCGGTATCCTACTTTGCCACCGATGAAAGTGTTACAGCAGGATATGCTCTTGTAATGCCATCTTTGCTGATGGTTTTAATTCTGTAGTATGAATCTTTTGAAGCGGGGAAAGGGTATCTGTCTACTTTCAGCATGTATCCGTTCTCTGTCTTTTCCTCGGCACAGGTGATATACTTACACTGCCCGAAATAATTACCGCCATCCGGGCTTCTTTCAATGATGATATGGTCGTATTGTGCCAAATCTTTTATCAAAATGTGCATTTTAACTTCGGTAGAAGCGCGCTCCAACTCCATGGCCACTTCGGCATCCGAGGAACTAAAAGTATAGTTGGCAATCGGGTTATTGGTGGCAAAGGTGGTAGCCACGGTCATCATTACTGCTAAGGTTACAAATATCTTTTTCATGTTCATGTTAATCACACCGAGTGTTACGCACCGATGCTTCTTTTTGTTTCACCTATGGGTGAATTTTTAATAAAACCGAGAGGAACTACCAGGGGAGGAAGAATCCATATCGCGCTTAAATGATGTAGCAAGAGCGACCAAGCTCATGCCACGATGCGTAAAGTAATGCAGGCAGGAAGTTTTGTCAAGCCCTAAGTGCTATTTTCTTGTTTAAGCTCAATTTGTCATAGTAACGTCACAAAATCAGGAGGCTCGCTAAAATGACATTCTCATGACATTTTTCTGCTCTCTGTCACGTATCATTGCTTTTAACATTTGTGCTACACAACCAACTTTGCACCTATGAAAACAAATTGGTTGCGCGCCCCTCTACTTGTGCGGAGGGGCGTTTTTTTATCCCCAAATACACGCCACCTTCCCGGTGCTTTGTCTGCTTTCCAAGAAATGGTGTGCCTCGGCAATTTCGGAGGCTTTAAATACTTTACCGACCTGTGGCTTAAACACACCGGATGCATGCAGTTTAACCACTTCTTGCAAACAGTGCTGCAACACCAGCGGCCGGAAGTCGGCAATCTTTAGCATGTTTACTCCAATCAGACTTTTGCTGTTCATCATAAACAATGCAGGGTGATAAATGCCAAATTGAATCCCCTTCACTAGTTGCGAAAAAACGTTGGCACTGCCGCTCATGTCAGCTGCTCCGTAACAGACAATGCGCCCTCCGGCTGCGAGCGAGGCAATTCCCTTGCGGATATATGAAGCACCCACGGCATCAAAAATAACATCCACTCCATCGCCCTGTGTTGCTTGTTGTATGTATTCATCAAAGGCAGTAGTGGCTGTATTAATAACATGTGCTGCTCCTGCATTTTTGAGCAACTCTACTTTTGACTGGCTGCCGGTAGTGGCAAAAATCTCGCAGCCTTTATGCCGCGCATATTGCATCAATGCCGTGCCCACGCCTCCGGCCGCAGAATGGATGAGCACTTTATCGCCCGGAAAAAGATTAACCACATAAGCAGCAGCATAATAAGCAGTACAGTATTGCGTAGTGAGGGCCGTGGCTTCGGCCACATTCATAGTATCCGGAATTTTTGCAGCCGCACGAGCATCCGTGATTGCATACTCGGCATATCCGCCAAAACGCGTAAGAGCCGTAACGCGGTCGCCTATTCGGTGGTTAGTAACTCCCTCACCCAATTGTTCTACCGTACCACAAACATCATACCCCAGCAAACTGGGAAATGGTGGAGCCTCGCGATACATGACTATGCGCGCCATTACATCGGCAATATTGAGCCCGAAGCCCTCTACTGTTACTAATACTTCGCCCGGTTTTGGAGTAGGCTTTTAGGTTT
>CAYQRR010000026.1:0-2746 GCA_964419635.1 uncultured Chitinophaga sp.
ACCACTACATACAGATAATCGTGTGCAAAATCAAAGTCGGTATTAAACCGTGCCTGAATAAGTACGAGCGCTAACAAGCGCAAAACATTTATCAGAAAAATGAAAGCGACACCCATAGGGATAAACCACAATTTAGCCTTCAGATTGTTGCCAAATGCTAGAATAATGCCGCTATAAATAAACATGGGGGCAATGCCCAAACACAAATCACCAAAATATATCCCATTGGTTCCTTCCACAATAATTACCCGCTTTTCGTGAAAGTGAGGAATCTTCATCAGCGATAAAATCAGAGAATCGCAGGTGGCCAGCAGATTGCCTACCAAATCATAAAATGCAGCCCAACCTCCCCACAAGAAACCCGCAAAGGATTCTCCACAATACTTTAAACCACGCCACAGGGCATACACCATGGCTACTTTTATGATGAACTCCAGTGGTTCAAGCAGTAAATCGTTTGTGAATATTTTCTTGAGTAGTGGCCGAAGCATCGCATCTAAGTAATAAAAAACACAGTTGTGAGAGCAAAGCAGAATGTATTACTTACATCCGTTTTACGGTAAATCAGTTAACCAACTTACGGAGTTTCTCTTGCTGCAAAACAATAATCTTGCTATCGACTATATCAATCAGTTTTTCATCTTTCAGGTCCGATAAAATACGAATAGTAGATTCTTTGGTAACCCCACAAATATTGCCTAAATCAGTGCGGCCAATATTTATCTCATTTTTTCCGTTGGTTTTATGCGTAAACTTCTCGAGCACTTTAAGCAAGCCGTTAGCCACCCTTTTACGGGCGGAATCGTAAGCAATGCTAACGAGAATATCATCGCGGTCGGCTACTTGTTTATTTAAAATACGGGTAAACTCTTTAGAGAGTGTACTGTCTTTTTCCATCACTTCGGTAAACTCCTTTTTGGGAATTAGAATCAACTCGGTTTCGCTCAAAGCCTCAGCAGAATCAGAATGAGGCAAACCTGAAATGAGTGAATAGAAACCAAAGAAATCGCCTTCCGTAAATATATCCGTAATCAACTCTTTACCCTGGTCACTGGTAACAAAACATTTTACACTACCGCTCAATACAAAGTAGAGATACCCATTTCTTTCGCCCTCCGCATAAACTATCTGTTTCTTTTTGAACCGTCTTTTATCTCGTCCGTTACCCACAAAGTGTAGCAGGTTCACGTGCTTTGATTGTAAAACTTCCGGAGTTTGCTCGCTTCCGGTAGCCAATCTATCTGCCTTCATTCGGTGGCTTTTGGCAATTTGTGCCTCCACGGCCAATAGCAGCTCGGAACTATCCGCCTCCCGGCTGATATAATCATCTGCACCTAAGTTGATAAGCTTGCGCATTTCTGCCCATTCAGTTTTGTTGGTGAGCGACATAAAAGGGATAGCGCTCAGTATTGGTTCGTGGCTCACCAATTTCAGTACACCATAACCATCCAGCTGGGGAATTAATACATCGCAGATAATCAAATCCGGCACTTCTCTAACGGCAGTTGAAAACCCGGTCTTTCCATCGGCAGCAGCTATCACCTCATAGCCAGCCATTGTGAGAATATCGGTAATGGAGTTCCGGTAATCCTTTGAAGCTTCAATGAGTAGAATTTTTGGCATTGGCTAACAGATGTTTGTGTTAGCAATTTTAAAAAAGGGGGGGAATTGAAAATGATGATATAAATCACCAAAACGAGCATTTTCACCACCTAACTGACTGATTTACATAGAGCAAACCCTTGGGTAAAAAAATAGAGGTCACCCGAATCGGGTGACCTCTATTTAATGCTTGAGCTGGATTTTACTCGTCTTTTAGCGTCAAGATAACTTCTTTACCGCCAATAACTCCCCGGATAATGCCTCCTTTCTCCACTTTAATAGTTTCGTATTTGTTCTCAATAAGCACTTTGCCTTGTTTATTGATCATGCCGGCAAGTCCGTTTTTTCGGGTGATTGCCCAAAAGCCATTAAAACGGCCAATGTCGCCATAAATGTTGTCTACTATCACTTTTCCTGTCATGTTCACCAAACCCATTAAACCGTTTTTGTGGGTATAAGCGATTCCATCTCTTCCAAACCGGCCAATGTTGTCGAATTGTGGCTTAATAATCTCTTTTCCAGTTTGTGACACCAAGCCGCATTTGCCGTTCTTCCACATTACTGCAACCCCTTGGTCGAATTTGTCAATCTTATCATATTGCTCTGTAATTTCCTGGGCATTTAAAGATATAGCTGCCACCAGAAGTAAAAAGGATACTAACTGTTTCATGTGCTTATTTTTTTGTGTGATGCTAATATAGATTTTGTTTCTGTTGATGGCACAAAAGTAAGCATCGTGCATCAATTTTCTTTGATAAAAATCATAAAAAGAAATAACAGCGCTCACCGCTAGCGGCCTGTATAACAAGAGGCAAATGGCTGCACCATTTTTTTGCATATTCGCCCTCAAAGCACATGGAGCGGATTTTAATAGCCATTTATTCCTTTTTTGAGCAGAGACGACCTTTGCTGTATGCGTGTGCACTGGTGTGCTTTGCTGTTTTGGGTATTTTAGCTTTTCGGGTTCACATTGAAGAAGACATTACACGAATTTTACCTAACGGGCAGCAAGCGCAGCAGATCAATGATTTGCTCAAACAATCGAAACTGGGTGATAAGATAATTGTAAAAATACGGGGGAACGAGCAAACAGAAACTGAAGCGCTGATTGCCACGGCAGACAGTTTGATGCTATGGTTAGAGA
>CAYQRR010000026.1:2756-15641 GCA_964419635.1 uncultured Chitinophaga sp.
TGATGTAAAAATACGGGTGGATGACGAATCGGCCACCGAGGTATATGAATCCATTCATCATAACCTCCCTCTGTTTTTGACCGATGAGGACTACAAAACCATTGACTCTCTGTGCACACCGGAGCATTTGGCCGCCAAAACAGAAGCCAATTATCAGGCACTCACCTCCGCTTCGGGTTTTATACTCAAACGATTGATTACCGATGACCCGGTAGGAATCACACCTCTGGCGCTAAAACGGTTGGAATCCCTGCCGCTGGACGAAAAATATCAATTGTATGACGGTTATATGCTAAGCGATAGCAACCGGAGCCTGATGCTTTTCATTGCGCCTACGCATACAGCCAACGAGACCTCTAAAAATGAATTACTTTTTGAATCGCTTTCCAACTTTGTTGCGCCATCCGGTCAGGAGATAATCTTTTTTGGCGGCCCTATCGTAGGTATTAGCAATGCGCGACAATTAAGAAAAGATACGCTGCTCACACTCAGTATCACGCTGGTGGGCCTGCTGGCCTTCACCTTCATTTTCTTTCGACAGAAGCGTGTGCCGCTGGTGATGATGCTACCGGTGTTTTTCGGTGCGCTATTCGCATTGGCCATAATCGGTATCTACAAAGGAAGTATCTCCAGTATTGCTTTAGGCGCGGGCAGTATTATTCTGGGGATTGCCATCAATTATTCCATTCATTTTTTTAGTCATCTCAAGCATTGCGGTTCTGTAAAACAAACGATTGCCGATTTGTGGCAACCTATGACTATAGGAAGTTTCACCACCGTAGGATCGTTTTTTTCGCTCCTCTTTCTGCAATCGCAAATCCTCAATGATTTTGGGTTGTTTGCCGGACTCAGCCTGAGTGGCGCTACCATTTTTGCACTGGTATTTCTACCTCACTTTGCGCAGGAAAAACAGCCAGCGCATTCCATACATACCCCCAACCTTTTAGAGTATTTTTTGTCCGGTGCTATTCCACATCAAGGCAAGGTGTTTGTGGCCATTCTTGTGATTACTTTGTTTTTTCTGTTGAAAGCGGGTCATGTTGAATTTGACAGCGACATGAATCATTACAGCTATCTGGATGAAACACTGCAAAAGGCGCAGCACGAGTTGGATGTAATGCAGGATAGCGAATCCAAAACGGTTTTTATAGCATCCACCGGACAAAATGCAGAGCAGGTATTAGCGCAAAATGAGCAATTGCTCGGGCAGCTGGCTCTGGCAGAACAAAAAGGATGGGTCAAAAAATATTCGTCTATTAACTGGTTTCTTCCATCCCGTGACAAACAACAGAAAAAGTGGGAGCAGTGGAATAACTACTGGACGAAGGAGAAAAAGAATCAGGTGCTCTCCGTATTAAAATCGGAAGGGGCCAAATTCAAATTCAGACCGCAAGCGTTTGACCATTTTGAGATGCTATTGAATAGTAGCTATACGCCCATAAGCCAAACAGATTTTGATGCACTCAAAAACTCGGTAGGCAACGAATTGTTCTTCAGCAACCCGAATAATACAGTAGTGCTCAATGCCGTAAAGGTAAACAAAGCCACTCGACAGGAATTTTATGCATCGTTGCAAAACAGCAGCACAGTAATTCTGGATAAACAAATAATTACCAATTCGTTGGTTAGTGTTTTGTATTCCGACTTCAACCGTATTCTGCTTTTTACCTCCCTATTAGTTTTTGTATCCCTGCTCATAAGCTATGGCAGCCTCGAGCTCACGATAATCACTTTTCTACCCATGCTTATTTCCTGGATATGGATTCTGGGGATTATGGCTTTGTTACACATTCCGTTTAACCTTATCAATATCATCATCTCTACATTCATTTTTGGATTGGGAGACGACTTCAGCATTTTTACCACCGATGGCTTAATAAAAAAGTATGCCGAAGGGAAAGAGACTATTGCCTCGCATAAAGTCTCCATCTTTCTGTGTGCCACTACCACTATTATCGGTTTAGGTGCGCTGATTTTTGCTAAACACCCCGCCCTGCAATCCATCGCCCTCATCTCCATCATCGGAATTTTTTGTGTGCTGCTGATTGGCCAAACCGTACAGCCATTCCTGTTTAATGCACTGATTCAAAGTAGAAAAGATAAAGGGCTGCCACCTTATACCTTCAGTTCGCTGGCACTCACCATTATTGCCTTTTCCTATTACGTAGCGGGGTCTTTGCTGCTCTCCCTCATTGGCTATATATTGATTTATGCACTCCCCTTTGTAAAACTAAAAACAAGAAAGCTTTGGCTGCATCATTTGATGTGCTGGTGTCTGCGCGGGCTTACCTATATGATGGTCAATGTGCGTAAAACGCATGTAAACAAAAACCGGATGGATTTTTCGAAGCCGGCAATCATCATTGCTAATCACCAATCCTTTTTGGACATCCTAGTCACGGTGATGCAGCACCCCAAACTCATTTTGCTCACGAATCGCTGGGTGTATTATTCACCGGTATTTGGCAAAGTGGTGCAACTGGCCGACTACTATCCGGTAATGGAAGGGGTAGATCCGGCCATCGACAAGTTTGAAGACATTGTGGAGGATGGTTATTCTATTGTCGTTTTTCCGGAAGGAACCCGCTCCCCCGACAGGAAGCTGAAGCGCTTCCACAAGGGAGCATTTTTTCTGGCAGAAAAACTGAAGCTGGACATTATTCCCATGGTGTTGCACGGCACCGGAGACACCATCCGCAAAGGTGATTTTATGGTTATGAATGCCTCCATGACTATGAAGTTTTTACCCCGTATTGCCCCTGATGACAAATCCTATGGCGAAGGGTATGCCGAGCGAACAAAACAGATATCGCGACATTTTAAACAAGAGTATGAGTTACTGAAAAAAGAAAAAGAAACAGCCGGATATTTCCGTCAACAGCTAAGATTAAACTATACCTACAAAGGTCCTGATGTTTTTGCATACGCATTGAAGCAACATTTTAACTCAGAAAAACTGGACGCTTTAAATAAGCTTATTCCTGAAAATGGAAAGGTAGCAGTGTTAGGTTGCAGCTATGGATATGTAGCCTACACACTGGCGCTCCTGAGAGACACCAGAGAGGTAACAGGGTATGATATAAATGAACATAAAATAGACATTGCAAAAAACGGGTATCTCCTTACTCCGAACCTTCACTTTTATACTTCGGATGTATTGACAGCTGCGTTGGAAGAACAAAACGTGTTTGTGGTAAACGAACTGATTTTTGCCAATAAAGACTTATCCGAAAAAGATAGATTTTTGAAAAGCCTGGAAAATAAACTACACAAGGGGGGTAAAATCATTTTAATCAATGAGCAAGCAAAATGTGTAATAGCATATGAAGATGGAGAAGAAATATGATATCGTGATTATAGGTAGTGGACTGGCGGGTTTGGTGTGTGGCGCTATTCTGGCGAAAGAAGGCAAGCGTGTGTGCATCGTAGAAAAGAACGAGCAGATAGGGGGAAGTCTTCAAACATTTAAACGGGACGGAGTCACTTTTGACACCGGTGTTCACTATATCGGAGGGCTCGAAAAGGGTCACAATCTGTATCAGATTTTTCAGTATTTGGGAATAATGGATAGACTGGAATTGGTAAAGATGGACGAAGAAGGTTTTGACGTGGTGTTGTTTGGAGATGATAGCGAAGAATATCCCTACGGCATGGGATACGAAAAATTCGAGCGAATACTGAGGACCAAATTCCCGAACGAAAAGGAAGCTATCCATCGGTATTGCGAAGAAATGAAACGCATCTGCAACAATTTCCCCATGTATTACCTGCGCACACAAGGAACCTATCAGGATAACAGTGTTTTTACCACGGGTGTCCGGGATTTTATTGCAGGAATTACCAGCAATACAAAACTGCAGCAAGTATTAGCCGGCACCAACCTGCTCTATGCCGGAATTGCCGACAAAACCCCCATGTATATTCACGCACTGGTAGTTAATAGCTACATTGAAAGTGCCATGAAATGCAAACAAGGGGGCGACCAAATTGCCAAGCTCATTGCCCGGGTGATTAAAGAAAAAGGAGGTGATATTTTACGGAAACAAAAAGCGGTTCATTTGGAAGTAAACGATGGAGTAGCTCAAAGTCTGGTGCTGGAAAACGGAGAAAAAATAAGAGCCGAAACATTTATTTCCAATATACCTCCTCTGCAGACTCTTGAGCTGACCGATAGCCATGCCATTCGTCAGGTCTTTAGGAACAGGATAAAGAATCTGGACAACTCCATATCGGTTTTTGTGATTTATGCTACGCTTAAGCCCGCCACATTCCAACACCGAAACCGTAACTATTACTACTTTGACGAGCAAGATGTATGGCGCTGCCACGATTACACGGAGCAGACCTGGCCTTATACCTACGCCTTTTTTGAGTGTGTGCCACAGCATCAAAACGAATATGCCGAAGCGGTTACCATCATGGCCTACATGAAATTTGATGAAGTAAAAGAATGGGCCGATACACATAACACTACCCTCCATAAAAACGAACGGGGTGAGAGTTATGAGGCATTTAAAAAGCGAAAAGCAGAACGACTATTGGAAACGGTAGAAAAGAAATTCCCGGGGTTCCGAGGATGTATTCAATCCTATTATACCTCCACTCCCCTCTCCTATCGCGACTACATTGGCACCACGGATGGCAACATGTATGGCATTCTGCGAGATTACAACGAGCCGCTCAAAACAATGATTTCGCCCAAAACAAAAATCGACAACCTGTATTTAACCGGGCAAAACATAAACTTACACGGGGTATTGGGTGTTTCGGTAAGTGCGGTAATTACCTGCAGCTTTCTGCTGGGCAAAGATTATCTGGTAGAAAAAATATTGAAAGCAAATGATGCGGCTGTTTAAAATTATCGGGGGTATTTTGCTCTTCTTTTTGCTGCTGATAGTAGCAGGCCTGGCTTACATCAAGTGGGGGATGGCCCCGCAACCGCCCGAAGCGAAGAATGAATCAACGCTTAATTTACAGCGGGAGAAAGTAGGGGAAAACCATTTTAGAATTGGGAACAACTGGTTGCACAAAAATCAATATGGAATCTGGGAAGAGTATGTAGAAGGAGACCCGTTTACCCGCGGTGTTATTCTCGGCAAACTCAATCAAGAAATGCTTTACACACAAGAAAAAGCATTCGTAGATCAAATTCATCAGCTGATACCCAACGACAATTACCTCAGTTTTCTGGCGCTGTTTACCCGGGTATTTAACCGTAACCTGGAAGAAAATTTTCCTGAAGAAAATAAGTTGGAGATATATGGGGAGTCCTTTTCGGCACCGCATGAATTTGACTACATATCACCCGCTTATGACCGCATGCTCAATTACCATGCTGCGCACGACATTGGCCATGCTTTGCAGAACTTTGCCTTAGTTGGGTGCACTTCCTTTTCGGCCTGGGATGGCAAAAGCTCCGATTCTTCGTTAATCATCGGACGCAACTTTGATTTTAGTCTGGGCGATAAATTTGGCGAGGATAAGATAGTGCTCTTTTGCAAGCCCAAAGACGGGCATCGTTTTGCGATGGTAACCTGGGCCGGTTTTATGGGTTGTGTGTCGGGCATGAATGAAAAAGGACTCACGGTTACACTCAATGCCGCTAAAAGCGATTTTCCCAACGCATCGGCCACTCCTATTGCTATTCTGGCGCGCGAAATATTGCAATATGCCGGCACGATTGACGAAGCGTTCGCGATTGCGAAAAAGCGAAAAACGTTTGTGTGCGAAACCTTGATGATAGGCTCCGCAGCTGACCACCAAACCGCACTTATTGAAAAATCGATTACCAAAACCGTTCTGGTAAAAAGCGACACCAACTTCATCCTCTGTGCTAATCATTATCAAAGCGATAGCTTCAGGACCGACAAAAATAATGTAGAGAACATTGCCACCAGTGCTTCTATGTATCGCTTTATTCGTTTGCAAGAGTTAATGCAGGAACACCAACAGCTCGACCCTACCCATGTGGCCGAAATTTTGCGTGACCAAAAAGGGCAGCAGGGAAAAAACATTGGCATGGGCAATGAAAAAGCCTTGAATCAATTACTGAGCCACCATGCAGTCATATTCCAGCCGGAACAATTGCGCATGTGGGTAACCGCTAATCCTTATCAGATAGGCGCATTTGTCTGTTATGATTTAAAAAAAATATTCGAGGAGGCTCCTGCTAAAAGAAACAATGATGAAATATTTGAGCAAACGCTAAACATAGCCGCGGATTCGTTTCTCTACTCCGGCAATTGGAAAAACTACATCCGCTTCAAAGCGCTCAAAAAAGAAATCAGACAGGCCGTGCTTCAGGAAAAGCCTTTGCTGCATGAGCAAAATTTAACCGCCAACTTTATTTCAACGAATCCTGAATTTTGGGAAACGTATTACTGGCTGGCGGAATATGAGCATATGCGCGGCAGAAAATCGAAAGCCGTTGCCCTATTAAAAACGGCCCTTACTAAAGAAGTGAACGACCGCCACGAGGTAGAAAAAATGGAAAAACTGCTCCAGCAGTGGAGCCATCCTTAGAAAACGGCCTTCTCCGTATTTTCAATTTCTTAACAAGCAGCGCACACAATAAAATACCGGTTATCGCTTTATACTTGCATGATACAAGCAAAACCACTACCAAACACCATGGCCGCAATTACTATCCTCTGGGCAGACGATGAAATCGATTTACTGAAACCCAGCATTATGTTTCTGGAAAATAAAGGGTATAAGGTGATCCCCGTTACCAATGGAAAAGATGCCATTGATAAAGTAACCGCCAAAGGAATTGATGTGGTGTTTTTAGACGAAAGTATGCCGGGACTCACCGGTCTGGAAACCCTGCAACGCATCAAGGAAATTAACCAGCATTTACCTTGTGTGATGATTACCAAAAACGAGGAAGAAAATCTGATGGAAGATGCCATTGGTTCGCAGATTGCTGATTACCTTATCAAGCCCGTGAAGCCGCAGCAGATTCTTTCTACCCTCAAAAAAATAATTGACAACAGCCGTTTGGTCACAGAGAAAACAACGTCCAACTACCAACAAGAGTTCCAGAAGCTTTTTATGCAAATACAAGAGCACATGAACTTTAATGAATGGGCCGAGCTTTACAAGAAGCTCATTTATTGGGAAATGGAACTGGATAAAAGTGATTCGAGCATGAAGCAGATTTTTGAATCACAAAAAGAAGAGGCCAATCGTGAATTCAACAAGTTTGTGATTAAACACTATAAAACATGGGTAAACACCGAGCCGGGCGAGCAAGCGCCTGTGATGAGCCATAATCTGCTTCGGCAGAAACTGGTGCCCATACTCAAGGAGAATAAGCCTACCTTTCTTATTCTGATTGATAACCTCCGCTATGACCAATGGAAGGCGATTCAACCCATGGTAATGGAAAATTTCAGAGTGGATTCCGAAGAGTCGTTTTATGCTATCCTACCCACTGCTACCCAATATGCCCGCAATGCCATTTTTGCGGGGATGATGCCTGCTGATATTCAAAAGCAGTTTCCGGATAAATGGAAGAACGATGATGACGAAGGAGGAAAAAACCTGTTTGAAGCAGATTTTCTGGAAGCATTTCTGAAAAGAACTTTTCATGAACCCATTAAGCACCAGTACGTAAAAATAACCAACCACCGCGATGGGGAACTGCTGGAAAACAACATCAGCAACTATTACAACAATAAGCTGACCGTGATTGTCTACAATTTTGTGGATATGCTTTCGCACGCTCGCACCGAAATGGAAGTATTAAAAGAATTGGCGAGTGACGAAGCCGCTTATCGCTCGCTCTCCGTATCGTGGTTCGACCATTCTCCGCTGCAAAATGCCTTGAAGAAACTGGCCGAAAAGGACGTAAATGTGTTATTGACCACCGACCATGGAACAATGCGCGTGCAATCGCCTTCGCGCTGTATTGGCGACCGCGAAACCACCACCAACATACGCTACAAAAACGGGCGCAACCTCAATTTTGAAGAAAAAGACGTTTACACCGTTCGCGAACCGGAAACTATCGGTTTGCCTAAAAACCGACTCAGTTCCACCTACATTTTTGCGAAAGAGGACAAGTATCTGGTCTATCCCAACAACTACAACCACTTTGTAAACTTTTACAAGAATACGTTTCAGCATGGCGGTATTTCGCTGGAGGAAATGATTGTTCCGCTTATCAAACTGAGCAGTAAGTAAGACCGGGAACAAGGGTTCCTGCCAAACACTATTCAAACAACCGTTTGAATTTCTCCTTATGCCTTATATGTTTGCCATCCGGCAGCCATGGTAAAGCACGATCTCAAAAAGACAGAAATTCTAAAAAAAGCAGCTAAGGTATTTCGTACCAAGGGCTACCATGCCACGCGCATACAGGATGTGGCCGATGCTTTGGGTATGCAGAAAGGCAGCTTGTATTACTACATCTCTACCAAAGAAGATTTGCTCAAAGGATTAGTAGAAGATATTCTGGAGCAAAGTGTATCGCTGCTCGACAGCATTAAAGACAAGGAACATACTCCCGCAGAGAAAATAAAATTATGCACGGTGAGCCACCTGCATCTTTTTCATAACAACCTTGATGCCTTCGGGGTGTTTATTTCCGAAGATCTGCAGCTCATCAACAAAACCTCGAGCAATGATATTTTTCAATTGATCCGGCAATATGAAAACGGATGGCTCGAGATATTTGCCGAAGGTGTAAAACGAGGTGATTTTAGAGAAGAGATGGACTACCGGATGGTGGTAAAAGGTATTTTAGGGATGCTGAACTGGAGCTACCGCTGGTATCATGTCAAAGAGGGCTACAGCATTGAACGCGTAGCCGAAATTTTTACCGATTTAGTATTAAACGGAACCCGTAAATAAATTATACAACATGAAAGAAGCTTACATCTACGATTCGGTGCGCACACCCCGTGGCAGAGGAAAAAAATCAGGTTCACTCTATGAAGTAAAACCGGTCAACCTGCTGGCCACCTTATTCCAGGCACTCTCGGAGCGCAATCACCATTTTGATACTTCGCAGGTAGACGATGTGGTGTTGGGCTGCGTAACCCCTATTGGCGAACAAGGCGGTGACATTGCCAAGTTTGGCCATGCCATGGCCGGGTGGAGCGAAAAGGTATCGGGTATGCAAATCAACCGGTTCTGCTCCTCGGGGCTGGAGGCCATCAACCTGGCTGCCATGAAAGTGCGAAGCGGTTGGGAAGAATTAGTAGTAGCCGGTGGCGTGGAATCCATGAGCCGCAATCCCATGGGCAGCGATGGTGGTGCCTGGTATCTGGATCCGCAGGTGAACAGCCGCTTAGGTTTTATCCCGCAGGGAATTTCAGCGGACCTGATAGCCACCATTGAAGGCTTTAGCCGCGAAACGGTGGATCAATACGCCCTTGGTTCGCATCGCAAAGCAGCCGCAGCCCGCAAGGCCGGTTACTTTAAAAAATCAGTGATACCGGTTACCGACCCCAGCGGTATTATGATATTGGATACGGATGAAACCATCCGCGAAGATGCTTCGATGGAAGCCATGAAAAAACTGGAGCCCTCCTTTGCCATGATGGGCGAATTTGGTTTTGATGCCGTGGCCATGTTAAAATATACACAGGTAGAAAACATAAACCATGTGCATACTCCCGGAAATTCTTCCGGCATTGTAGACGGAGCGGCACTTACCCTGGTAGGCTCTAAAGAAATAGGCGAAAAGCTGGGATTAAAACCCCGCGCGCGCATTGTAGCCGCAGCGGTGACCTCTGCCGACCCCACCATTATGCTTACCGGTCCTGCATTCTCGGCCAAAAAAGCACTGGCGGTAGCCGGCATGAACGCCAAAGACATTGACCTCTACGAAATGAACGAAGCCTTTGCTTCGGCTGTTCTCAAATTTCAGCGCGACATGGATATTGATGATGCAATCCTGAATGTGAATGGGGGTGCCATTGCCATGGGACACCCACTGGGGGCCACCGGCTCTATGCTGTTGGGAACCGTATTGGATGAATTAGAGCGCACCAATAAAGCGACCGGACTTATCACCCTGTGTGTGGGAGGTGGAATGGGCGTGGCTACGATTATAGAGCGCGTGTAGTAATACAACCTGCCGATAGACCGAAAACCTACTACTGAAAAGTGTAGGTTTTTTTATTGCACCAAACTTTGGTTTCGTATGGTTGCAGCGAGTAGGTCACGGCCTCGTTGTAGAGGTTATATTTTTTTACAATCTGGTCGCTGATGTCCAGTTGTTCTCCATAGTAAAAACCCCGCAGGCGTCCATCCAAATCCTGATACACGATAATATCGTTATCTACCTCAATGCTGCGCGGCACGTATCTTTCCAGCCAGTACTTTTTCCCTTTATACCAGCACCAGAAGTTGTTTCCCTTATCGAGATACACAATCAGATTTTCTTTTACGATCAGTTTTTGCGGGCGGTCCTGCATCAAGATGGTTTCCTCGCCTTTGTAATAAACCACCAATTGCTTGAGCTGCGAAATGTAGCAGGCAAATCCCTGACCGGTCCAGTATTCATTGACCGAAATCTGCTGGGTTTCGTGAGCTTCTCCGGCATCAAAGTACTTGAAGTTGCCGTAATAATCGATATACATAATCATGTCGCGGTCTACCAGAAAATTGACCGGTTCATAGGTTTCCAGGGTAAAGGTTTTGCCCTGATAAAACACTTTAAAGGTGCCGTTCAGGTCGATGTAGGCAAACACATTATCGCCTATTTTGGCGCGCTGAATACCACTGCGTTCAATAATCTGCGTTTTGCCTTCATAAAACACACTGAGCTCCCCCAGGGTATTTTGCCACACAATGAGGCTATCGGAATAATAGAGGGAATCTTCGCCAAACCGAAAGAAATTTTCGATGGTGAGAAACTGGTTTTCATAGAGCACCTTTATCTGATTGAAGTTTTGGTACAACAACCAGTTATCGGTCATGTAGTAATTGGGGGTATTGTCGTTGACGGTAAAGGTTTTGCCCCGGTAATACACCTTCAGGCGATTGTTGGCGGCTATGTAAGCGAAAATGTTGTTTCGGCCTACTTTATAACTGCGCAGCGGCAGGTTTTCGATGTAGTTGCTTTGCCCGGCATCAAAGAGATAAACAAAGTTGTTGAAGTCCTGAAAAGGAGCCAGGCACTGCGCGGGTGCAAACTGCGCCCCCAGCAGGCAGACCGCCAGGCACAGCGAGCGATAGCTTACCAGAAGCGGACGAATGCTGTTTGCTGCGGATGTATACATGGCGACCCCCCGGTTAAAGAAACGCGTTTATAATGGAATATTGCCATGCTTTTTGCGCGGCAATTTCACGGCTTTATTCTCTGTCATTTTAAAAGCCCGAATCAGTTTGGCCCGGGTTTGTGCAGGCTCTATCACTTCATCCACAAACCCACGTGCTGCGGCTTTGTACGGGTTGGCAAAATTTTCGGAATAGGCATCCACCACTTCTTTGAGTTTCTCTTCTTTGTTGGCCGACTCGGCAATTTCGCGTTTAAAAATAATCTCGGCTGCGCCTTTGGCTCCCATCACGGCAATTTCGGCATTGGGCCAGGCAAAATTCATATCGGCACCAATGTGTTTGCTGTTCATTACATCATAAGCTCCGCCATACGCCTTGCGCACAATCACCGTCAATTTGGGTACGGTGGCTTCGCTGAAGGCATACAGCAGTTTAGCTCCGTTAGATATAATACCGTGCCATTCCTGGTCGGTGCCCGGCAAAAATCCCGGTACATCTACCAGCGTGAGCAGCGGAATATTGAAACAATCGCAGAAGCGGACAAAGCGCGCTCCCTTTTTGGAAGAATTGATATCCAGCACGCCCGCCAATACCGCGGGTTGGTTAGCCACCACTCCAATACTACGGCCGGCTATGCGCGCAAAACCCACCACTATATTTTCGGCATAGCCCTTGTGCACTTCATAAAAAGAATCGGCATCCACCACCTCGGCAATAATATCGCGCATGTCGTAGGGCTGATTGGGATTGGCCGGTATCAGGCTGTTCAGCTTTTCGCGCAGCTCGTTGCCCGGTTCATAGTGGAGGGCCGGAGCCGATTCATCGCAATTGGAAGGCATGTAGCTCACCAGTTTTTTAATCCCCTGAATGCAGGCCACTTCGTTGGCATAAGTAAAATGCGTGACCCCGCTCTTGGTGGCATGGGCCTCGGCCCCGCCCAGCTGCTCGCTGGTTACATCTTCGTGCGTTACGGTTTTTACCACGTTGGGGCCGGTGACAAACATGTAGGAGGTTTGCTCCACCATCATGATAAAATCGGTGATGGCCGGAGAATAGACCGCTCCCCCGGCACAAGGGCCCAGGATGGCCGAAATCTGCGGTATCACTCCGCTGGCGATGGTATTGCGGTAAAAAATATCCGCATAGCCCCCGAGCGATACCACCCCCTCCTGGATGCGCGCTCCGCCCGAATCGTTTAAACCGATAACGGGGGCACCGTTCTTGAGGGCCAGGTCCATGAGCTTGCAGATTTTTTCGGCATGCGTTTCGGACAGCGAGCCGCCAAACACCGTAAAATCCTGCGAAAACACATACACCAGGCGACCCTGAATGGTGCCATAGCCGGTGACCACGCCATCGCCTAAATACACTTCTTTATCGATACCAAAATCGCGACCGCGATGCTCCACCAACATGCCTATCTCCTCAAAACTACCGGCATCCAGCAATAAGTCTATGCGCTCGCGGGCCGTCAGCTTCCCTTTTTTGTGCTGATCGTCAATGCGCTTTTGTCCGCCCCCTAATAAGGCTTGCTGGCGCTTCGCCTCCAGCTTCTCTATCTGCTCTTTCATACTGCTATATGTAGTTTGGTTATTTTTTCTTTAAAAGCGATTCCGTGCGTTTACAGTTCCGCTAATATAGGATTGTAAACTT
>CAYQRR010000027.1:0-15213 GCA_964419635.1 uncultured Chitinophaga sp.
TCATTTGTCGACCACTCAGCGTATCGTTTCTTATTTCTTTCAGTACCCTTTTTTGAGCCCCGGTTAGCTCAAAGGGTAAGTTGTTTTTATAAAACGCATCAAATTTGCCATCAATTCGCTCCAGCAGTGCCCCGCGCGCAGCTTCACCCCGGTTGGCTTTCACCTTCAATAATTGCAACTGAATCAAAAAAAGCTCTTCAAATTTGAGCCTCCGTGTAGCCTCGTACAGTGCTTTTTCATTTTTAGGGTAATGGATATTCACTAAAGCAAACGCCCGCGAACAAAGGCGATATTGCTGCAGTATCTCAGCGGGCAAAAACTCCGGCAAATCGCTTTCGCGCACCTGCCCAATCAGTTGCTTCGTGAGTCTCGAAATGCCCTTGGAATCAAAAAATCGTTTTCGGGCCTTCTCGGTGGTAGGATACACCGGCTGCAAGCCCACAGCCGAAACTTTATCGGGTTCCATAGCCACCGGATCCACTTCGGGATGCGGTATGTTATAGTCGTTAAAAAATAAAGTAGGCTTGCCAAATACGAGATACTCTGTATTCACTTTCAGGTTTTTGAGCACCCAGTCTATGCCCTTAAACCATACCAACTCCACCTCGCCACTGGCATCCTTAAAACGGGCTATCAGCCGCTTAGACTGCTTTTCGCCCATGGTTCTAAATCCGGTGATAACTCCTTTAAGCTGGATAAACTGCGTGTGGGGTTCTATATCTTTAACCAGATATATTTTACTCCGGTCTACATAACGAAACGGGTAGTAGCAAATCAAATCGCCATAGGTATACAGCGAAAGCTCTTTTTGCAGGAACTCGGCTCGCTGGGGACCAACGGTCTTCAGAAACTCGATAGGTGTTTGAAGCAGTTTGGACATTCCGAAAATGTGACCCACAAACATGTTCAAATTTATGGCTATAAAAAAAGACCCCAAAGGAGGCTCCCCGGGGTCTTTATACCTATCGTTTATATCACCATTTACTGCAATCTTATAACCAGCGGGTTAAATGGATTATCATCCATCTTATACGTGATTTTGGCATCGCTCTTGGCTTCTGTTTCCATGGGCTGCAGAAATATGTCGGCATCCACATAGGTAGCGTCTTTGTCCAGATTCTTTACTACATATTTTTTATAGCCGTTAACCTTAAAGATTACGCGAACAGGTTCGCCCATTTCCTTTTTGTTAAGCGCCAAAGCATAATTTCCTTTGTCGTCAATAGATGCCTGCAATACTTCGTCACCAAACTTATCGAAATTAATCTTCGCATTGGTTACCGGTTTTTGTGTCGTGGCATCTACAATCTTTCCCGTCAATACCAGCACATCAGGGTTAGTGACCGCTGTATTGGTAACAGCTTGTGGTCCTGCGGTCAAATTTGTTTCTCCTGCTTTTTTTGTGCTTTGAGCGGAAACAGTTCCGCACACAAGGGCAAACAGGAAGCCTAAGCTCAAGGTGATGAGTGTGTTGCTTTTCATAGCCGACCTCCTTTGTTTTTATGATGAATGAATAATTAGAAAAAGTGCCCCCGGTGTGATGTTCGCCCTCATTTTCTCACTCAAAATCTCATTTAGCGAATTTTCGCTGCAAACATATACAACGAAAACGAACTGTGAAAACATATATTGTAAAGAATTGGTAAAAAACTTTTGAAGCGTAGTTTTGGCATGCTGAAGCGTCCATGATTACTTACTCAATCTTATATCTTCACATTATGAAAAGATTACTTCTGGCCGGCATGCTGGCATTTAGCTGTAGCATTTCTTATGGTCAAACTTCCGATTACAAGCAACACCTGTCGCCCCACCGTCTGCTGGTGTTTTTTGAACCCAATTTATCGGTCGCTCAGCAAGCTGACCTTATCAAATCTTCCGGTCTGGTGTCGGCATTTACGCAGCTTCCTGCCCCAACAGTTACCATTTGCGAAACGGACCATTTTGCCGAAGCTCACCGGTATTTAAATAACCAACCCGAGGTAAAGGGCGTTTCTTTTTTTATTGCCAACGGCAAACACATGGCTGGTGTGTTAGATAACTTCTTTGTAAAAATCAGTGGCCCCCAATTTAAGACACAGCTGCAAGAAAAGCTGGCGGCACTACACCTTCCACCGGCAGTGGCGGATACTTACATACCCAACCTATACAAAGTCAATAACACTCAACTCAAACAGATAAACACGATAGAGATTTGTTTGCTATTGCAAAACGAAAGATGGTGTAGTTATGCAGCACCCAATTATCTGGTCAACCCATTGGTGACCTCCAACGACCCGCTCTATAATCGACAATGGTCTATTGCCAATAATGGTACGGCCCTACAAGGAAACGGAACGGCCGATGCAGATATGGATGTGGATAGCGCATGGACTATAACCACCGGCAACTCCGACATTAAAGTCTCTATCATCGATTCTGGTGTAGATACACTCCATGCCGATTTAGTTCAAAATCTGCTGCCCGGCCACGATGCCGTAAGCGATTCCACCGATGGCTATCCCACTCCGGCTTATGATAACGATGGTCATGGAACCTGTTGCGCGGGGATAGTAGGCGCTGTGCAAAACAATAACCTTGGCATTTCGGGCATTGCTCCACAGTGCAAGCTGATTCCCGTGCGCGCCTTTTATTATGTGCTGCTACAAGGGGCCAGCGATCCGCTTCCGTATTCCACTTCTGCGGCATTTGCAGATGCCATAGGCTGGAGCTGGAACGTAGCGCAGGCAGACATTTTGAGCAATAGCTGGGGGCTTCCCCCTGCACTTATTTCTTTCTTGCCGGGTGGTATGCAGCCGGTAAATGATGCCATTGCTACGGCCCACAGCATGGGCAGGGGGGGCAAGGGTGCCGCACTGTTCTTTAGTAGTGGGAATGAAAACGACAGCGTTGGGCCTATTTGGCCCGCCAGTTTGGCCAATACCATTGCCGTAAATGCCAGCACAATGTGCGATGAACGAAAAAATCCGAATGATTGTTCAGGTGAAAATTGGTGGGGGGGCGATCATGGACTCGGCTTGGACTTCAGCGCACCGGGTGTAAAAGTAACTACTACCGACATGCGCGGTGGTTTTGGATTTACCAGCAACGACTATACATATACCTTTAACGGCACTTCTGCGGCATGTCCTAATGCAGCAGGAGTAGGGGCTCTTGTCCTATCGCTTCGTCCTGAACTGCTTGCAGAAGACATTAGAAATATTCTGGCGCAAAGTTGCGACAAGGTTGGGGGTTATGCTTACGATTCACTGTTTTTCAACGGAACCTGGTGCCCCGAAATGGGATACGGTCGGCTAAATGCTTTTAAGGCATTGCAAAATAGCTTTAACTACTCATCTAATATTTCAATAGCAGAAGATGTATCTATCCATATTTTCCCTAACCCGGCACAATCACACTTGCAGGTATGGATACCCGGTTTGCAAACCGGAGAGATAAAAATCACAGACATATCCGGAAAACTGCTCATGGCCGAAAAAACAGAAAATGAGCGCACCGTATTGGATATTGCATCGTTGGCAAACGGAGTTTATGTCGTTCAGGCGCAAACTTCAGGTCGCGTGTATACCCGTCAGATGTCCATTGTTAAATAGGCTCATTTGGCCTCGGCACTTTGCTGTATATTGGCCTGATTGCGGTTCATGGAATCCGTCATCCGGCTGTTGAGGATTACAAACCCTACCAGTATTACACAGAATACCACCAGCATTAAATTCATTGATGTGTCGGTTTTCATAGCTAAGTGTTTTATGGGTTACTGAACTTTATCTATCAATACAACGAAGGTTTTTCTAAAACAGTATACGGTTGTTGTTCACAAATGCAGATTGTTTCGTTATCTGACGAATTTCAGTAAGAATGGTGCCACAAACCTACCCTTACATCATTTTGATGTTTACAAGCCGCAGGCTAAAACATCAAAATGTTCTTAATTAAACGATTGTGGCTAAATCATTGTTCACAACTGAATTAGTGATTTCTGCATGTACAAGTAGTAACAATGCTTGCTGTACTCTAATCCCTACAAAACAGGCTGCAGGAGTATACACCTGCATCGTGTATGACTTTAGGAAATAGCGCTAAATCCGGTGTACGACTGTAAAGCTGCAGGAATCCGAACACCAAAGGCTGTCTGGTGGTTTTCTAGGAGGGAAGCCACAATACGTGGTAGCGCCAAGGCACTACCATTGAGTGTATGCACCAAGCGAGTTTTCTTGTTCTCGTCCCGGAATCTTGTTTTCAGCCGATTGCTTTGATACGTTTCAAAATTAGACACAGAGCTTACTTCCAGCCAGCGTTTTTGTGCCGCGCTGTATACTTCAAAATCGTAGGTAAGTGCCGATGAAAAACTCATATCTCCCCCGCACAGGCGAAGAATGCGGTACGGCAATTCCAGTTTTTGCAACAATGACTCTACATGCGCAATCATCTCATCTAAAACCTGATAGCTCTTGTCGGGGTGTGCTATCTGCACAATTTCCACTTTTTCGAATTGATGAACACGGTTTAACCCACGCACATCCTTGCCGTAACTTCCGGCCTCGCGTCTGAAACAGGGAGAATACGCCACAAATTTTGCGGGCATATTTTTCTCTTCCAGTATCTCATCACGAACAATATTGGTAACCGGAACTTCGGCCGTAGGAATCATATAAAATCCGTCTGCCGTAATATGATACATCTGCCCTTCTTTATCAGGTAGTTGTCCGGTGGCAAACGCACTAGCCTCATTGACCATATGCGGTGGAATCACCTCCACATATCCTGCTTTTTCGGCTTCGTCTAAAAAGAAAGAAACCAAAGAACGCTGCAACTTTGCGCCTTGTTTTTTGTAAACCGGGAAACCCGCTCCGGTAATTTTTACGCCAAGTTCCAGGTCGAACAGGTCATACTTTTTGGCTAGGTCCCAATGCTCCAAGGCCCCTTCTGCCAGAGCCGGAATTTCGCCAACTTGTTTCACCACAACATTGTGCTCCGGGGTTTTACCTTCAGGAACCTGCGGGCTAGGCAAATTGGGAATTCGCACCAAAATATTCCGCATATCTAGTTCGGCATCAGCCAATTTAACTTCCAACGACTTTGAATCTTCTTTCAACTGAGCCACCTCCATTTTTTTACCATCGGCCTCGGCTTTTTTCCCTTGCTTAAACAAGTCTCCGATCTCTTTGGCTATCGCATTCTGCTTGGCGAGATTATCATCCAACACTTTTTGAGTTTGTCTACGAGTTTCGTCAATAGCAAGCAGTTCATCCACTAAATGCAATTCAGCAAAATGCTTAACGGCCAATCGTTTTTTAACGTCTTCGGGATATTGTCTTACGTAGGTAATCTCCAACATGATTTTTGATTTTTAAGGGCGACAAATATAGACTTAGGCGTGTAACGGCACATTTCGGATTCGCCAAACAATTTTTAATGCACTGGGCGAGCTTATCACAAACAGGAATTAAAGCATAAATTCGCGCCCCCAAAATAGCTTCTTGGAAGGGAAGTATCTTTTTGTAAAGATCTCCGTATAAGCTACCAAGGGCGGGTTTCGTACACGTTTAGGAGAGATATGAAAAGCAGGAGCACATTATTTTTTGGTTTGGTTTTTTTCGCGGTAACTGCGTTTACCAGCGACAAAAACTCCTTTGAAGAAAACCAAAAGGGATACGACCGGGTGCAAAATGCTTATGCGCGCAAAGAAGAATTGTTTTTTATGAAATGCCGCAGCAAAAATATACCGGAAACATTTGGCAATATCTACTTGCGGGCATTCAAGCAAGAGGGCATCGTGGAGCTGTGGGTGCAGAACGAAAGCGGGAAATGGGTCAAATTCAGCGACTATGAAGTATATGCCCAGTCGGGTAAATTAGGTCCTAAGCGCCAACAAGGCGACTGTCAGGTTCCGGAGGGTTTTTACTTCATTAACGAATTTAACCCTTACAGCAATTATCACCTTTCTTTAGGAATAGACTATCCCAACCAAAGCGATATGACGTTAAGCTGGGCGGAGCGAAAAGGCGGAGACATTTTTATACACGGAGGCCAGGTAAGCGCTGGGTGTCTGGCTATGAGCAACTACTATATCGAAGATATTTATATCGCAGCGGTGAAAGCTAAGAACCAAGGACAAAGCAAAATACCGGTGCATATTTTCCCATTCAGGATGAGTAATCAAAACTTGCAGTTTTTTTCGCATACACCGGAGTTTTCACAGCACACCCGATTTTGGAAAAATCTGCAGCAAGGTTATGCCTATTTTGAAAACCACAAGGCCGTTCCACGGGTAAGTGTAGGGCCGGATGGCTATTACCGGATTGTTGAAGAAGAATCTGCGTCTAACTAAGTCAGGGTTATTCTTCCAGCACAATATCAAATTGTACCAGATCTATAAAGTCTTTCACACGATCTTCAATATCGTGATGAGTGAGGGTTTTTACCCGTTCTGTACCAAATTTTTCCACGCAAAATGAAGCCATAGCACTGCCATAAATAATAGCGCGCTTCATGTTCTCAAAACTGATATCGCGCGATTTGTCTAGATAGCCGCAGAAGCCTCCGGCAAATGTGTCACCGGCTCCGGTTGGGTCAAAAACCTCTTCCAAAGGTAATGCCGGGGCAAAAAACACTTCATTTTCATGAAACAATAAAGCGCCATGCTCTCCTTTTTTAATCACCAGATACTTAGGCCCCATTTTTAAAATTTTCTTGGCAGCTTTTACCAACGAGTATTCGTTAGACAGCTGACGGGCTTCGGCATCATTGATGGTTAACACATCTACCTTTGCAATCACCTCAAGCAGTTTACCCAGAAAGTTTTCGGTCATCCAGAAATTCATTGTATCCAGTACCACTAGTTTGGGGCGGTTGGGTAGCTGCTCTATCACCTTCATTTGAAGAGCCGGGTCTATGTTTCCCAGCAGCAAAATATCGCTGGTTTTATAGTCTTCAGGTATCACAGGGTTAAATTCCAGCAACACGTTTAAATCGGTGATGAGTGTGTCGCGGCTGTTCATGTCGAGATGATACTTGCCACTCCAGAAAAAACTCTTTTTCCCTTGTTTAACTTCTATGCCTGATGTATCTACGCCACGGGCACGTAGCGCTTCCAGCTCGTTCATATCAAAATCATCGCCAATGATGGAAACGATGTTTACCTTTTTTGAAAAATAGGAAGCACTCCAGGCAATATAAGTGGCAGCTCCGCCCACTATTTTATCGGTTTTTCCGAAAGGGGTTTCGATAGCATCGAAGGCAACTGTTCCAACTGTAAGAAGACTCATTATGTATTTTTTTTGCGCGGCAAATATAGGCGGAGAAGCTAAACAATAGGGTGATGTGCAAAGTTTGTTTCCACCAGAGCTCCTGAGCTATAGCTTTGCCGTTCCATACAGAAGTAGAACTTTGAGCCATGCATTATTCCCAACTTGAAATTTTATATGAAGATAACCACTTGCTCGCAGTCAATAAACCAGCCGGAGTGTTGGTGCAGCCCGACAAAAAAGGAGCAGAATCGCTAGAGCAAATGCTCAAAGCTTATATAAAAGATAAGTATAAAAAGCCGGGAGAAGTATTTCTGGGCGTGTGCCACCGCATTGACCGGCCCGTGAGTGGTATTGTACTGTTTGCAAAAACCAGCAAAGCGCTTACCCGCATCAACGAAATGTTTCAGAAAAAAGAAATCAGAAAAACATATTGGGCGGTGGTAGCCGACAAACCCAAAGTGCTTTCGGATACCCTGACGCACTATCTCAAAAAAGACGAGAAAAAAAACATGAGCCGCGCCTATGACGAAGAGGTGAAGGGGAGTTCTAAAAGCAGCCTCGATTACTATTACATCAGCAGCAGTCAAACCTATCACTTGCTGGAAATCAACCCGCACACCGGCAGACATCACCAAATACGTGCACAACTATCCAAAATGGGATGTCCGATTAAAGGGGATGTTAAGTACGGTTCCAAACGGACGAACCCGGATGGCAGTATCCATCTGCATGCACGAAAAATAGAGTTTGAACATCCGGTAAAAAAGGAGCCTGTTGTCATTGAAGCCCCGGCACCCAATGAAGTGGTGTGGAACGCTTTAACCCGATAGTGCCCGCTTGACTAAAATCGATTTTGGGGCTATATTGCCATAAATTACCTGACGTGAAATTTTTGACCGGTCTTGTTTTTTTACTGTTGAACACTGTAGTGGCTGTTGGCCAATCACCGGATTATTTTTTAAAAACTTCGGATGGTGAGCTGGCTATGGAACTTTCGCGAGGAAGCCAATCCATCAACATTGCTTTGTTTTTCTTCAAAGCTTCTGAGCTGGAACAGGTGATTATAGAGCGGAGCCTCGACTCGCAGAAAAATTTTAATCAATGTAGCTATGTCAGCTTCAACGAATCTGCCAAAGACTCAACGGTAATCGTAAAAAAAGACATCTACCCTATTTCGGTAGCCGGCTCAGTCTTCTACCGGGTAAAGGTAGTCAACCGTGAAGGCATTACGCGAACCTATCCCTCCGTCCGGTTGCCCGGTATTGCAGAAGCCAAAGACTGACGACTGCTTTACTTTTCGCCAGCGCCTTTAAACTGGTCGCCCGAGTGCTTAAACAAAACGTTGAAAGTGGTAAGTGAGCCATAAATACGCGAGATGTATTGTTGCATTTCCACCTTTTCTTCATCCGTCAATTTAGCATGCGCATTTATCTTTTGCTCCATGACCCTCAGTCGGTCGCGTAGCATTACAATCTTGTGAAAAAAAGTTTCTATAGGAATTTCCTTGGACTGCAAAGAAGCATCGGCCGGCTTCAGCACCAGCATACCATCGTTCCAACGGTTGGCCAGCGAAACCACTTCCTGTAAATCGCTTTTCTCCTCTATCACCTCGTGCATGGCTCGCTTTATATCATCTATAGATAAGGGGGTGTAATCAGCGGCTGTGGCCTCTAGCACTTGTAGGCCTTCAAAATTTCGAGCAATACCTCGAGTGTTATTGCCATCACGAAACCATACGGTGTAATATTCCGCATCCGCATCTACTATTACGCCCCTCCCATATTTGGGGTGATCTATCCTTGACCCAATTCCAAGATTTTCCATATTGTAAAAATTATTTTTTCCAGAATGCCGCTATTCGTGTTTTTACATTTTCGCGGATGTCGTACCAAAAAAGATTATAGTCTGCAATATGCAGGTTTTCCATGCCGCTCACTATGGGCAGTTTGTTTTCTACCCAGAGGTAGCCATCATGCACTTCGGTGCAAATTTCCTTTTCATACTTTTTATTGAAATCAAGCAGAATGGCTCCTTTGCTGCATATTTTATCCGCCTTTTCGTTGGTGGCTTTCCAGGTAAGCGGATTGATGCAGATGTTTCCGTAAAGCGATGTCATTTCTGGAACAGCACCTTTTTTAAAGGAGGCCCAGGTGATGTAGCAACCGGTCTGTTTTTCTTCCAAACAAGGCTGAAGCACTTTATACATGGCTGTATCTATTCCAAAACCAATAACATAAGCCGCCACCATCCGGTTGCGCAAGGTAGTGGTATCAATCATTTCCTGCAGTAATCTGCGTGCGTGGTGTGTTCCTTGTGAGTGAGACGCCAGTATAAAGGGCCGGCCAGCGTTGTAATGTTTCAAGTAATATTCAAAGGCTCGCTTCACATCATCGTATGCAAATGCAAGGCTGTTGGCCCCCTCTTGATCCAGTTGATAGAAAGCTTTCACATCGCTTTGGCGGTAGCGCGGCACATAAACCCGGCAACTCTGATTAAAAACACTCGCCTGATATTTCACTGGTTTCCCATCAATGCTTTTGTTCAGGGCTTTGTCATTAACATCGGCATTCCATCGCTTGCCGTTTTTATACATGGTGGGGTATACATAAAAAACATCCACCTCTTTCAGCGAATCATTCACCCACGCTTCCGCTTTGGGAATAAAATCTGCGGCATCCTGGCGAAAGGGCAGCGCACTCCAGTTTTTGGCTAATGAATAATCAGGAGCGGGCGGCTGTTCGGTAGCCACAAATGGCTGGGCATTCGTTATCGCAAAAAAGGAAAGCAGGGTTGCTAGAAAGAGGGTGCGCATTTTAATGTTGAGGATTATTGTGAATATTCGTGGCGTAAATAAATAAACCTGCGCTATGGTCTCCAATCTTTTAAAGATAATTCTGCCTGTTTCTATCCTTTTTTTTGTGATGGGTTGTGAAAATAAAAGTTGCACAGATGTAGTGTGTGGCGCTAACCAAACCTGCAATAGCGGCAATTGTTTTTGTGTAGATGGTTTTGAGGGAACCGATTGCAACACACAGAGCTACCTCAAATACATCGGTAATTACAACGTGAGCGAAAACTGCTTTAATCAGGTCTCTAATTTTGGCAATTACACTGCTTTTATCACACAAGGCACTACATATAACACCATTTACATCAATAATCTTTTTGGACAGGGTATACAAGCGGGAGCCATCATTCGGACAGACCAGAGCAACCAAGGGAACTATCTGGAAATACCACAGCAAAGCCAAGGAGCCCTTACCTTTTCGGGGCAGGGAACCTTTAATCAAAGCCTGAATCGCATGACGCTTCAGTTAAACTACAATTTCAACTTTGGAAGTTATCAGTGCGAGCATACATTTTATAAGCAGTAGCCTTATATTAAAAAGCCCCCGATGCAAAAGCTGCATCGGGGGCTTTTTAATGTTCATTATCGTTTACTTCAAAAAACCGCCTAGCAAATCGCCTAATCCACCTCCCCCTTTGTTGCCTCCCAAAAACTGCCCGGCCAAACTACCCAAGTCTACTTTACCTCCCTGTTGCATTTGATTGATGATATTGCCAAAATCAATTCCTTTACTGCCACCGCCCCCTAAGTGTCCCATAATGTCGTTGATGTTAATGGAAGCATCGTTGGGGTTATTGGTTTTGTTGATGAGCCCTCCCAATATTTGTGGAATCAACTGGCCGGCTATCTGCTGGGCTTGGGCGCCATCTATGCCAAACTTACTGCCGAGACTACTTGACAGCTGCGACACAATGTTTCCTACCAATGGATTGCTGGTCAAATTCTGAGCCTGGCCAAACAGGCCCAGCACATCTTGCAAATTGCCGCTGCTCACCGCTTGCGACAATTGGTCGTGTATGGCATTAGATGCTTCACCCATAGCGGCATCATTAAACTGATTGGGCACCGCACTATTATTAACAATGAGGTCTTGTGCATTTTCTTTTACAATTTGAAAGAGTTGATCAAGCATGTTGTTTTGTTTTCGTTTTTAAATTCAGATGCATATTTGGTAAAAATTGTGCCGAAGTTTAAATCGGCTATAATTCTATTTTAGCCACCGGTGAAAATCGACATCCACACCCATATTATACCCGAACATCTGCCGCGCTGGAGCGAAAAGTTTGGCTATGGCGGATTTATTCATCTGGAGCACCACAAACCCTGCTGTGCTCGCATGATGAAAGACGATGAGTTCTTTCGCGAGATACAAGACAATTGCTGGGACCCGGAGGTACGACTAAAGGAATGCAAGCATACCCACGTAGACGTTCAGGTGTTATCGACCATTCCGGTATTGTTTCACTACTGGGCCAAACCGGAACATGCCTATGACACTTCGCGATTTTTCAATGACCATATTGCCGAAGTAGTCGAGCGATATCCCAAAAAATTTATCGGGCTGGGAACCATCCCGATGCAACATGCCGATATTGCCATAAAAGAGATGGAGCGTTGCAAAAAGTTGGGACTAGTTGGTATTGAAATTGGCAGCAACGTCAATGACATCAACCTGAACGAACCCCGGTTTTTTCCAATTTATGCAGCTGCGCAAGAGCTGAACATGGCCATTTTTGTTCATCCATGGAACATGATGGGCACCAAGCAAATGAGCAAATATTGGCTACCCTGGTTAGTGGGCATGCCTGCCGAAACCAGCCGCGCCATTTGCTCTATGATTTTTGGAGGGGTGTTTGAAAAATTTCCAAAACTAAGAGTAGCCTTTGCCCACGGTGGTGGTTCTTTTCCTTCCACGATTGGCCGTATCGAGCAGGGTTTCAAAGTGCGGCCCGATTTAACTGCGCTGGATAATGATGTAAACCCGCGCAATTACCTCGGACACTTCTGGGTAGATTCGCTTATACACGATACCTCCTTTCTGCAATACGTGATGAATCTACTGGGAAACGACAAAGTATGCCTGGGTAGCGATTATCCGTTTCCACTGGGCGAGCATGTGCCGGGTGAAGAAATCAATTCGCTTTCCGCTTCCAAATCTGTAAAAGACAAACTGCTCCATAAAAATGCCCTCGATTGGTTAGGTCTTAGCAAAAAGCAGTTTACTTAACGCCTGTACTCGTGCAGCTTTCTACCATCAACTGCTGCCAAAACTCATAATAATATTTGGAGGGCTATCGCTATACTTGCCCCATGCAATACGAAAACTCGCTCGCCTTTGCGCGTCAGCTCGATAAACATGACGCGCTCCGTGCATACCGTAAAGAATTTTTCATTCCCAAGTTAAATGGCAAAGCGTCTATCTATCTGTGTGGCAATTCGCTGGGCCTGCAACCCAAGTCAGTTCAAAAACACATTCAGACTGAACTGGAAGACTGGAAGAATTTAGGCGTGGAAGGTCATGTACATGCCCGTCATCCATGGTTGTATTACCATCACTTTTTTTCGAAATCGGTAGCCAAATTGGTTGGTGCTAAGGCCGGTGAGGTGGTCGTCATGAATCAGTTGTCGGTTAACCTGAATCTGATGTTGATCTCTTTTTATCGTCCGCAAGGTAAACGAGTGAAAATTTTAATGCAGGCTAATGAATTCCCCAGCGACTACTATGCCGTGCAGCAGCAGGTGCTTTTGCATGGATTAAACCCTAAGGAATGTATCGTGGAAGTATTGCCCAGAGAAGGAGAAATCACACTACGCACCGAAGATATTATAGCAAAAGTTGCTGAACTCAAAGATGAACTTGCCTTGGTCATGTTTAGCGCTGTCAATTACTACACCGGTCAGTTTTACGATATCAAAGCGATTAGTGAAGCATGCTGCAAATACAAGATTGTGTTTGGGCTTGATTTGGCCCATGCTATAGGCAACGTGCCATTGCAGCTACATGACTGGCACATTGATTTTGCCACCTGGTGTAGTTATAAATATCTGAACAGCGGACCCGGTGGAGTAAGCGGTGTTTTTGTGAATAACCACCATGCCAAAAACTTTGACCTGCCTCGCTTAGCAGGCTGGTGGGGAAACGATGAAAAAACGAGATTCCGGATGCATAAACATTTTGTGCCTCAAATTGGTGCCGCAGGATGGCAGCTATCCAATGCGCCTGTACTCAGCATGGCGGCACACAAAGCCTCACTCGAAATTTTTGACCGGGTAGGAATGAAAGCGCTCCGCCAAAAGAGCGAACTGTTGACCGGTTATCTTGAGTGGCTGTTGCAATCAGCCTTGCAAAGTGCCGATGCAAAAGTGCATTTCAGAATCATTACCCCCACCGACAAAAAACAGCGAGGGGCACAACTCTCCATTCAAACCGACCGAAACGGAAAAAAACTATTTGATAAAATAACCAAGGCGGGTGTAATTGCCGATTGGCGCGAGCCGGATGTGATAAGGGTAGCACCTGCACCGCTTTACAATTCTTTTGAGGATGTTTGGCGTTTTGCTCAGTTGATTTCCACTGTTTAAACAGTTGCTATAACTGAAATTTCTACGCGTACATCTTTAGGCAAGCGCGAAACCTCCACGGTTTCGCGAGCCGGAAAATTACCTTCAAAATAAGAAGCATAAACTGTATTGACCGTTGCAAAATCATTCATATCTTTCAGGAAGATGGTGGTTTTTACAATAGCATTAAAGTCGGCCTTTGCCGCCTTTAATATAGCCGCTATGTTTTTCATCACCTGGTGCGTTTGTGCCTGCACCTCCTCGCTCACTATTTGCCCTGTAGTATCTAAAGCTATTTGTCCACTCAAAAAAAGGAAGTCCCCCGATTGCACAGCCTGCGAGTAGGGTCCAATAGCGGAAGGTGCATCCGAAGTGGAGATTATTTCTTTGTTCATGTTCGTTTACTTTTTTTGAAAAAACTATTTTGCAAATCAAAGTAAGTATATGAGGATTTTGATAACCGGAGAAAAGTCGCGCGCAGACGAATTTAGGACGAATCTACTACCCGTACAAGAAATTGAGATTGACTATACAGATGGCGATGAAGACGAAGATTACAAAGCATATGATGCCATTTTTGATTTCAACTTTGACGACTCTCCCGAAGCGCTGGCTCACTACGCTCCTTTAAAAGAAAAACCGGTTTTTGTAAATGCGGTAAAGTTGAGTTTGGCCGAGGCGGTGTATGCAACCGACACAAAAATCAAGTGCCGATTATTCGGCATAAATGCGTTGCCGGGTTTTATGGAGCAAGCGTTGTGGGAAGTGAGCCTTTATAGGAAATTTGAAACACCGGAGTTGGAAAAAATCATGAAGCGTTTGCAGATTCCATTTCTGCCGGTAGAAGATAGAGTGGGTCTCCTGAAGCCTCGTATCATTTTCATGATTATAAATGAGGCCTGCTACACTCTGCAAGAAGGCACGGCTGGTGTTGAAGCCATAGATACCTCCATGAAATTGGGCACCAATTATCCCTTCGGCCCTTTTGAATGGTGCGACAAAATAGGGATTGAGCATGTGTTTGAAACCCTGGCTGCCCTCTATGAAGACACCAAAGAGGAGCGCTATAAAATATGTCCCTTACTCAAAACGAAGTATTTGAAGGGAGAAACATTTTACAGAACAAAACAGGCTAAGTAACAATGAACACTGTGCTGATATATACCGAGGCCAGTAGCAACCGCCTTACTTACACATTTGATTTACTGCTAACCGAACTGCTTGGACTTTCCTATGAGTTGACACACGACAAGGATTTTTTCTTGCGCGACCAGCGGCCCAAATTCTCCTATTCAAAAACATGTGTAAGTAATGAGCTTTTCTTTCAAAGCGTGAAACTGCTCTTCGAGTTAAATGTGCATCATCAGCCCATTCTGTTTTGCGAACATGGTAATCTGAAAGGATTTTATGGCACGCCCGATAACGCCATCATGCCTTTTGATCTTTTTGCTTCCACCTTTTTTATGGTGTCGCGATACGAAGAATATCTCCCTTCCAAAAAGGATAAATACGACCGATATCGCGGCAGCCAAAGCATGATCTGTAAGTCGGGTTTTC
>CAYQRR010000028.1:0-4621 GCA_964419635.1 uncultured Chitinophaga sp.
CTCGTGGCATTATCGAGAAGTTGTTCTTCAGCGATAAGCGTTACGACTTAGGTGAAGTAGGTCGCTATAAAGTGAACAAGAAGCTACAGCTGGATATTGACATGGATACCCGCGTGTTGACCAAAACCGACATTATCCATATCGTGAAATACCTGGTGAACCTGAGCAATCAGCGTGCCGAGATTGATGATATTGACCACTTGAGCAACCGTAGAGTGCGCACCGTAGGCGAGCAATTGTCTACACAGTTCGGTGTTGGTTTGGCCCGTATGGCCCGCACCATCCGCGAGCGGATGAACGTGCGCGACAATGAGGTGTTTACCCCAATCGATTTAATTAATGCCAGAACGCTTTCTTCAGTGATTAACTCCTTCTTTGGAACCTCACAGTTGTCGCAGTTTCTGGATCAAACCAACCCGCTGGCCGAAATCACCAACAAGCGCAGAGTATCTGCCCTGGGACCCGGTGGTCTCTCGCGGGAGCGTGCCGGCTTTGAGGTACGTGACGTACACTACTCGCACTATGGCCGTCTGTGCACCATTGAAACACCGGAAGGACCCAATATCGGTTTGATATCCACTCTTTGCGTACATGCCAAGGTGAATAAAATGGGCTTTATTGAAACGCCTTACCGCAAGGTGGAGGCCGGCCGTGTAAACCTGAAAGGAAAAGTTTCTTTCTTGTCGGCTGAAGAAGAAGACACCGTTAAAATTGCACAGAGCAATATTGAAATGGACGATAAAGGAAACTTTAAGTCCGATAAGATTAAGTCGCGTTACCAGGGCGACTTCCCGATTCTGGCACCGGGCGAAGTGCAATACATGGATGTGGCTCCTAACCAGATTGTAGGTGTATCGGCTTCGTTGATTCCGTTCCTGGAACACGATGATGCCAACCGTGCCCTGATGGGTTCAAACATGCAACGTCAGGCGGTGCCATTATTGAAACCGCAGGCTCCTATCGTGGGTACCGGCTTAGAGAAAAAAGTAGCGCAGGATTCGCGTAACCTGATTAATGCCGAAAGAGAAGGGGTGGTGGAATATGTAGATGCCAACGAAATCATCATTAAATACGAAAGAACTGAAGAAGAGAAACTGGTTTCTTTTAAAGATGATAAGGTGTCTTACAAATTGCAGAAATTCCTGAAGACTAACCAAAGCACCTGCATTAACCTGAAACCACTGGTGCGCAAAGGACAGCGCGTAAGCAAAGGACAGGTATTATGCGAAGGTTTTGCGACCGAAGGTGGCGAATTGGCACTGGGGTCTAACCTGAAAGTGGCGTTCATGCCATGGAAAGGGTACAACTTCGAGGATGCTATTGTTATCAACGAACGCGTGGTGCGCGATGATGTATTCACTTCTATTCACATTGAAGAATTTGAAATGGAAGTGCGCGACACCAAACTGGGCGAAGAAGAATTGACTCCGGATATTCCAAACGTGAGCGAGGAAGCCACCAAGGACCTGGACGAAAACGGTATTATCCGTGTGGGTGCCCGCGTAGGCGAAGGCGATATCCTGATTGGAAAGATTACCCCGAAAGGCGAAACCGATCCTACTCCGGAAGAGAAACTCCTTCGTGCTATCTTTGGCGACAAAGCCGGTGATGTGAAAGATGCTTCTATGAAAGTGCCGCCTAGTGTGGAAGGTACCGTTATCAGCAAGCGTTTATTTGCCCGTGCTAAAAAGGATAAAACCTCTAAGCTGAAAGAGAAAGACCAACTGGAAAAATCAGATAAGGATTTTGAAAAGAAGGTAGCTGCTGTAAAAGCGGTGCTCATAGACAAACTAATGAGCGTGCTCAGCGGTAAAGTAAGCAACGGAGTATATACCGTTTACAAAGAAGAAATCATTAGCAAAGGAACCAAGTTTACCTCCAAGGTGCTGGCCGACCTCGATTACAGTGTCATTGACGGTAACAACTGGACCAAAGACGAAGAAACAAACGGTCTGGTGAAAATGATTTTGCACAACTACAACATTCGCAACAACGAAGAAATCGGTAAATACAAGCGCGAGAAGTTCAACATCTCTATCGGAGATGAACTGCCAAGTGGTGTATTGAAACTAGCCAAAGTATATGTAGCCAAAAAGCGTAAGCTGAAAGTAGGCGACAAGATGGCGGGCCGCCACGGAAACAAGGGTATAGTAGCCCGTATTGTTCGCTCCGAAGATATGCCGTTCCTCGAAGACGGAACACCGGTAGATATCGTGTTGAATCCGCTGGGGGTACCTTCGCGTATGAACATCGGTCAGATTTACGAAACCGTATTGGCCTGGGCCGGTCAAAAGCTGGGAGTGAAATTTGCTACTCCTATTTTTGACGGGGCATCGCTGGACGAAATCATCTCTTATCTGGAGAAAGCGGGCGTGCCGGCTTTGGGTTCCACTTATCTGTATGATGGCGAAACCGGAGAGCGTTTCCACCAGCCTACCACCGTGGGTATCATTTATATGATTAAGCTAATACACATGGTTGATGATAAGATGCATGCCCGTTCTATCGGACCATACTCTCTCATCACACAGCAACCTCTGGGCGGTAAAGCACAGTTTGGAGGTCAGCGTTTTGGAGAGATGGAGGTGTGGGCTCTGGAAGCTTATGGAGCTGCAAACATCCTGCAAGAGTTGCTGACGGTGAAGTCGGACGATATTGTGGGCCGTGCCAAAGCGTATGAAGCAATTGTGAAAGGCGAAAACATCGGTGAGCCGGGTATTCCTGAATCGTTCAACGTGTTGATGCACGAGCTGCGCGGTTTGGCCCTCGACCTCAAGTTTGAGTAATCTCAATCACCTACTTATTCAAAAGCCACCGCGTAGCGGTGGCTTTTTTTATGTTGTGAAATGAACCGGACAAACCATGCAACACCCGCAGGCTTTGGCCCTGATTTAGAGGTAAAAGAGAAGGAGAGAACTATCGCTGCTCGCTGGCGCCCGATACCACATACAGCATATAATAGTAGTTGCTGAAAGGGCGTTTGTGAATCTCCATGCTGAAGTAGGGAACAATCTCCAGTTGCTGCTCAATGTTGGATACGGTGGGGCTCTCGGGCAGGCTGAGTGTTTTGGGGTAAAAATATACCTTGAAGCGAGGGGCACTCCATCCGTTGTTGCGTTCATCGTTAGGGTCAAATTCATACACCACCGTGTGTTGCAGGCTGGTCCCAAACAAGCGGTCGAAGTAGTCTATCTGGCTTTTGAGGCCCTTGAGCAGATAATCTTTGACCTCGTCCCATTTTTTATCTCCTGTTTCTATGGTGGTGCCTTCTATCCGCATTGTGTTTTGAGTAAACTTCACCCCTGGAGCCAGCACCGATTGGCGGTTGTCGAAGAAAGAAAACAAGGCGCGTTTCACGCCACCGTATTGTTTCACCACCGAATCGTTTAAATAATAAAGGCTGCTTTCCACGTGCGATTGCTTCATTAGCTCGGCAAAGCCCGTGTTGCCCTGATTAAAGCCTTCTACTATCAGGTTGGCAGCAGTCTTTTGGGCCGATGCCGATATGGCCACCCCCATACTCAATACCCATAAGAATGCCCGAAGGGGGCTGTTTTGTTTAGTCCACATACCTGTTCGCTTTTAAGGCAGCAATAGTAGAAGATTTTTAGAGGGCATGTAGCATCTCAATGGGTATTGCTCTTCAACTTAGAGCTTGCGGAGCAGCTGCTAAGTTTCGATGGGTTGTTAGTTTTGGTTTGCGCTTTGTGGATGTACAGCATCGGCTTGGTGATGCGTCACCAACAAAGCACAACGCCCGGCTTCATTAGCGCACCAGCTGGAAGCGCAACGTTTGGGCATATTGCCCGTTGGCAATATGCGCCAGATAGACGCCTGCTGCCCAACCCGATAAATCCAGTGTTTGGGTTTCGGTTACCATGGTGGTGGGTGCAGCCACCGCACGGCCCGCCACATCGGTGATGGTAAGGGTATATTCTCCGGAAGCTTCGGGCATCCGGAAGGTGCAATAGCCCCTGGCCGGGATTGGATAAACAGCCGCACCGGCATTGTTCAGCGCTTCGAGTCCTACGGTGGTTAGGGTAATTACGTTGGAGGTATCGGAGCACCCATTGGCATCGGTAGCAATTAAACTATAGTTGCCGTTTTGGGTAGCGGTGAGGGTTTGCGCGGTAGCTCCGTTAATAGCCTCCTGATTCAAGAGCCACTGATAGCTATTGAAGGCGGGGGATTGCAGGATGTTGCCTGTTTGCGATATAACCGGAGTGGGCAATGGCAGCACCGTTAGGTTGAGTACGGCCAGGCCGCTGTCGCATCCGTTTACATTAGAAAGGGGATAGAGGGCCGAATTGTTGTTGGCGGTGTAGGTTTGGCCGTTAATCCAAGTATAGGCACCACAGGCTGATACAGTGTAAGGCACGGGTATTTCCTGGCAGGCGGAGGTCATCACCCGGTTGCCGGTGCCATTGAGGGCCACGGCTACAAACTTTCCTTTGCCATACACCACTGAATACCATTGGTTATCGGCTGGCGAAATCTGGAGGGTCCAGGTAATGCCATCGGGGCTGGTCATAATGCGGTTGCCGGTGCCGTTACTGGCTACGGCCACAAAAAGCCCATTGGCATAGGTTACCGAGCGCCATTGATTGTCGGCAGCCGAGTT
>CAYQRR010000028.1:4721-5398 GCA_964419635.1 uncultured Chitinophaga sp.
GCGGATGGTCCAGGTAATGCCATCGGGGCTGGTCATTACGCGGTTGCCGGTGCCGTTGGTAGCTACGGCCACAAACAGGCCATTACCATAGGCTACCGAGCGCCAGGCGTTATCGGCAGCTGAGCTGCGGATGGTCCAGGTAATGCCATCGGGGCTGGTCATTACGCGGTTGCCGGTGCCGGTAGTGGCCACCGCCACAAATACGCCATTTCCAAAGGCTACCCCATACCAATCGTTGTCGGCAGCGGAGGTGCGTGGAGTCCAGCTTTGGCCATCGGGGCTGGTCATTACGCGGTTGCCCACTCCACTGGAGGCCACTGCCACAAAACGGCCACTGCCATACGCAATGGAGCGCCACTCATTATCTGCAGCAGCCGGATATAAGGTCCATTGCTGGGCATTGGGGCTGGTCATTACGTTGTTGCCACTAATGGCAATAGCTACAAATTGACCATTGGCATACGTAACCTGGCTCCAGGCATTATCAGCCGCAGAAGGCTTCGAAACCCAGTTGGTGCCATTGTAGCTCATCATGACCCGATTGCCCACTCCACTACCGGCTATTGCCACAAATTTGTCCTGACCGAAGGTGAGGCTGTACCACATATTCTCGGCAGCTGCGTTTTGTGAGGTCCAGTTATTGACTCCGCAGGCATATTGTCCGTTACCGGAACTTC
>CAYQRR010000028.1:5408-14948 GCA_964419635.1 uncultured Chitinophaga sp.
CAGGTTCAGCAACACAAGGCTGTCGCAGCCGTTCGTGGTGTTAAAGTACCCCACCGCAGTGTCGGTGCTTTCATCGTAAGTAATACCATTGATCCAGGTAAATGCATCGCAATGGGTTTGGTTGTCGGTGCTTACCACCGCCAGACACACCGGTGAGGTGATGACGCGGCCAATAGTGCCTGTGCCAAAACGGTCGATGGCTACAAAAAGGCCGTTGCCGTAGGTGACGGACCACCAGTCTAAATCAGGAATATTGGTTTGTGTTTTCCAATGAATGCCATCGGGGCTGCTCATCACGCGGTTTCCGGTGCCGTTATCGCCCACGGCTACAAACATACCCCCTCCATAGGTAACAGCATGCCAGTCGCCATCGGCAGCTGATTTTCGAGGAGTCCATGTAATGCCATCCGAACTCGTCATTACGGTATCTGTATTGGCACCTACGGCTACCAACAAGCCATTGCCATAAGTTACTCCGTGCCAGTTCTTGGCCAAAATGGTTTGCGAAGTCCAGGTAATGCCATCGGGGCTGGTCATGACGCGGCTATTGCTGCCCAGGCTGGATACGGCTACAAACAAGTTGTTGGCATACGTAACTGCCGTCCATTGATTGTTAGATGCTGCATTGCGCGCTGTCCAGGTAATGCCATCGGGGCTGGTCATCACCTGACCCGAGGCGGTGTAGGATACCGCCACATATAAGCCGTTGCCATAGGTAACAGCCAACCAGTCATTGCCGGTAATAGCGGTGCGAGGGGTCCAGGTAATGCCATCGGGGCTGGTCATAGCGGCATCGGTTCCAACGGCTACAAACTGACCATTGCCATAGGTAACAGAGAACCAATCATTCGGGGGGGTAGAGCGCGAGGTCCAGGTAATGCCATCGGGGCTGGTCATTACTCCGCTATTGACACCCGATTCTGATACGGCTACAAATAAGTTATTGCCATAGGCCACACTGCGCCACCGTATGTTGGAGGCTGCGTTACGGGCGGTCCAGTCTTTTTGGGCGTGTACGGTGGTGAACTGCATCATCAGCAGCATTACAGCTGCTAACGGGCGGAGGAAACTTTTTTTCATGGGGTGTTTAATTGTGTGAGCAAAACGGTTTGGGTCAAAAGAATAATAGGTTTCAGCAAATTTATTTAAACGAACGAAATCTAATGAGGCCGGCCATGGGGGTGGTCCGGGGGCATTTGTGTCCAGGTAATCTTTGTAGCCACTTATGCGAGCTTACTCTCTATCCAAGTTAAATACTCAAACTGCTCTTCGCTTACTTTTTGCAGGTGGTAGGCGGGTAACTGTTTCAGATCAGCGAGGAGTGCTCGCAGCGATTGGTGCTGTTCTTTTTTGTCTTTCGCCTTTATCAGTTGCCGGAATCCGTTTAGCAGTACTTTGTCAAAAGCATCGCCCAGGTTCTTCCTGGCCATGTAGCGTTGGGTATTCGTGATTTTATAATCGAGCAGGTCGAAATTCTTTAACTCATAATGGAGGAGCAGTTCCAGTTGCCGGGCATAGCGGTGCACCTGCTGTCTTTCTTCTGCGCGCGGATGGTGGAGTATTTTATTTATCCAAAGGAGTGATTGTCCGAAATCTTTTTTGCGGAAGAAAGCCACCCCTACATTAAAATACGTATCCATTTCGCGCACCAGGGTGATGTCGTCCTTGTGCCTTTTCAGGTTTTCTTCAATGTATTTGACATGTCGGTTCAGCTCGGTGTAGTTATGGGTCAGTTTAAACAGCAGCAAACCAAAAGCCGAGCGTTGCTCAAACTTTAAGCCTTCGTAGCCCTGCACCTTCTCGTGTGCTTTCAGCATTTCGTGATAGGCAAATTCAAACTCCGCCACATCGGGGATATTGTATGCCAGCGAAGCCAGATTCCCCAGCATCAGCAGATAGGTTTTGGGGCGTGTTTTCAGAAAAATATTGTTGTCGCGATACAGTTCAAACTGCTTGAGCTTGGCCTGGTACGAGGCCGCAAAATTTTTAGTGACATAGTGGTATACAAAAAACACATTCCAGAGGGCGTAGAGCTCATCCTTTTCACCACAGAGCGCTTCTTCATTTAAAATAGGGTGGCGCATCAGCAGCTCAATTTTGTGGTTCTGCTTATCGTTCTCGTGTCCGCTGTTGGTGGCTATCTCCATCAATTGCCCGTATATCTGGTTCAGGTGGGTAATGTTGGTGAGTATCTGCAGAATGCGAAATCGTTCAACATACACCGGAGCACTGCTCTTAATAAGCGAATTGTTGAAGGTGAGTTCAAAGGTGAGCACTTCCAGCAGGCGGGCATACTGCTCATATTCGTAGCAAAAGGCTTTCAGCTTGGGCAGTTGTTTTTCTACGGTCTTCACCAGTCCCTTTTCAAAGAGCAGCTGGAGGTTTTTCAGCCGTTCGTAGCTGACATCGTCCATCAGTTTGCCGGAGTTAAAATTGCGGAGCGACCGAAGGATGGCTTCTTCCAGATATTTTTTAGAAGCGGAGAAGTTGTTGGTAAATGTTTCGCCTTTAAACTTCTTCTTCAGTTTCGCCTCATCGTATTCGTCTTGTGCATTGATGGCGTCAAAGAGCTTTACATAGTTCTGTCCTTTGCTAAACTCTTTGAAATACTTTTTCTCTGTTTTAGACAGCGAGTGGATCAACTGATGCAGGAGGTCGATTTGTGCCATAGAAACCTAAATATTATGCATGCTTGCAAACGGAAGTAAACCCAATACAGATAAGCGTTTGATGCATGCTTGTGCATTTTTATATCCTGTTTACAGGCCTAAATACACCGCGCATTTTGATGCCGTACGTTCCTGCAGATGCAGGATACTTGCCATACTAAAAATAACATCATGAAAAATCTTTACTCCGCCACACGTTCTGTTTTGTGGATGACCCTTTACCTTTTGCCCGGCATCTTATCCGCCCAAAGCATTTGTTTCGACCCGGCATCGGACAACCGATACGAAACAGGTCCTTTTCCTGCGGCCACCTGCACAGCCGATTTTAATACCGATGGCCAGCCCGATATTGCCTCTTTAAGGCCCGGTTCTGTTGATGTTCTTTTCGGCAATAACACTTCCAATAACACCTTTGACCCTTTTGTCAGTTATGCTCACAATCTAAGTGCCGGTGCTATTGAATCAGCCGACTTTAACAGCGATAATAAAGCCGACATCGTGGTTTTCGGCACGCACGGCCCCGATGATCTGGCTTTGTTCATCAACAACGGCAACGGCACTTTTGCAGCAGCTATCGAGTTTAGCTTTGGCACCAACAATGGCAGCGGATTATACAACAACGATATGCGCATGAGCGATTTTGATGGTGATGGCAGAAAGGACTTAGTGATTAACGACAAAAACCTGAATCGTCTTTATATTTTAAAAAACAATGGCAATAGCACCTTCACCGTTACCGATACCCTTATCACCGGCAGCAATCCCAATAGCCTGGCAGTGGGCGATTTAAATAACGATGGGCGCGATGAAATTGCCGTAGCCTATGGACCCGGTACCGCCAGTAACGACTCTTTATCGTTTTTCATGAATAACGGAAGCGGCTTGTTCGGCAATCGCAGTTCTTTGTATGTTGTCTCCTCGGCCACCAATATGCGCGAGCTGGCCATTGCTAAACTCGATAACGGAAACTCCGGAGACCTGCTGGTAGATAAAACCGCAGGGATAGCGGTATTCTTAAATAACGGTTCGCAGGTGTTCACCGCACAACCTACCGCCAATTTAGGGGGGATTTCCTTCCAATTGGTAGTGGATGATTTTAATGGTGATAATAAGAGCGATATTGCCTCTGCCGATTATAGTAACAACCGGGTATCGGTTGTATTAGGAAATGGTAACGGCACGTTTCAGGGGCTGAATGTATACAGCGCCAATGGCAGAGTGCAGCACATCACATGGGGTGATTTTGATAACGATACCCGGGGTGATATGGTAACGGCCAACAATCAGATTATTGGTAATGTCACCCTCCTGAAAGGGCAGGCCGATGGTTCGTTCGGCTCCTATGCCTTGCGCACCGGTGCGCGGCCTACCGCCATGGCCACCGGTTTTGTAAATGCCGATGCTTATGAAGACCTGGTGGTAGTGCACGATCAGCAGAAAAGATTGGCCACTATGCTTGGGAATGGTGATGGTACTTTTCAAAACAGCTTGTTTGATACTTGCTGGTGGGGCATGAGTAGTATAGAACTGGGCGATTTTAACAACGATTTAAAGCTGGATGTGGTAGCGGTAGGTACCGCCACCAATATATTGAGCGGTAACAACACGGGTCACTTTACTCTGCTGGGCAGCCTGAACACCGGCTTTTTGGGTGGTGGCGATTACAGCTCGGCTCAGGGCGACTTTAATCATGACAATAACCTCGACCTGATTGTCACTTTCAACAATGCAGATTCATTTGCAGTATTACTGGGCAACGGAGATTTTACTTTTGATGCACCGGTAAAATACTATGCGGGCGATTTGCCCATGGAAACTATTGCCAGCGACATGAACAACGATGGAAACCTCGATTTACTGATAGCCAACGACCAGGGCAATGACGTGCGAATTTTTGTCGGCAATGCTAACGGCACCTTTCAAACCGGGGTATCCCATGCTACCGGTGCAAGCCCACGCACGGTAGTGGCTGCCGACTTTAATAAAGATGGTTTTAAAGATTTTGCAGCATCCAATGATAATGCCAACAGCATTTCGGTTTATCTGGCCACAGCGTTAAATGCTTTTTCTGCTTCTGTAACCTATCCGCTGGTGGGTACCAGCATCAGTTCTACGGAGATGGTAGCAGCCAATATGAATGCAGACACTATTCTCGATTTACTCATCAGTGATTCGTATAATAACACCGTTATTATGCTACTGGGCAACAGCAACGGAACGTTTCAAAATGCGCAGGCATTTGCGACCGATAAGAGCCCATTTGATTTGGTGGTGGCTGATTTTAATAATGACGGTGCCAACGATTTTGCCACGGTGAATAAAGAGGCGTATAATGCAACGGTCGTGCTCAACAATAATTCCTTTATCACCACTGCCGGCAGCCCTGCGGTTTGTGTTGGCGACAGTGTACAACTGACGGCCAGCCCCGGTTTCAGTTATGCTTGGAGTACCGGTGCCACCACACAAAGTATTTATGCAACGGTAAGCGGAACTTATTCCGTTTCTATTACAAACCAATCCGGCAGTTGCACTACGGTGCCGCCTTCAGTGAGCATCAGCAGCCAAACTGCGCCAAACGTCACTTTTAATACAGACGGTAACGGCACACGATGCGAAACAGATGGCAACATTAACCTGGCCGGTGTAGGCGGAATACCACAAGGCGGGGTATACAGCGGCAGCTTTGTAAGCAATGGGGTGTTCAACGCAGCCGCAGCCGGGGGCGGAGCACACGTGGTTACCTATACCTTCTCTAACGGCTGTGGCACCGATAGCGAAAGCGATACCATCTTCCTGGACGCAGAGGTATTGGCCAGCATCAATTTGCCGAACGATACTTTTTGCGTGGGGGGTGGCACGCTTACGCTTTCCGATTTTGCCTCACCGTCCGGTGGTGTGTGGGGAGTAAACAATACTGTTATTTCAGAAGTAAACCTTTCGCAAGTACCGGCTAATACATATAATCTTCACTATGCTATAGTGGCCGGTGGCTGCCGCGACACTGCCTATATAACAGTGGAGGTCTTGGACTGCACAGGTGTGGAAGAACTGGCGGAAAGTGTCCTGAACATTTACCCGAATCCCAGCAATGGACAATTTGTAATCTCTATCAACAACGACCAGAAGTTTGACTTGGTCAGGATTTATGATGCTATGGGCCGCACGTATTTAGAAAGGGCCATTACGGATAATAGTATTGTGCTAAGTGAATTGGCCCGCGGAACCTATGTGGTAGAGCTCCGCAGCGAATCGGTGGTGGCAAGGAAACAGATAGTAGTGCAATAAAGCTTTACGGACTTAATTATAAGAGCGATGCGGCTATGCCGCATCGCTCTTATTTAATGAAGGGGAAGCGAATCTTGACTGCTTTGAGTGACGGCTTCCTGTTTTGGTATTGGTTCTGTTTTCTTTGAAGGAAAGCTATTTCGGGCGCTGGAATCTTGCTTTTTGCCTGTTCGGGTGCAGCCGGGCGGGGATAATGGATGTGTAACCAAAGGATCATTTTATCCGGATTACAGGAACGCTGTTGGGCCCGGGCCGGGTGGCATTGGCCCTTCTGTTTATGTAAATGAGGCGCGAACTGCAAAACAATTTGCAAATATGAATTCTACGATTACATTTGCGCCCCGTTCCGAGAAAATCGGTACGCTTATTTGTAAACGCACGGTCGGAAATCGTGCAAAAGAAAATTAAAATGAGCAACACAAAATACATCCCGCGCTTGCGCGAGCGCTACCAATCACAGATTGTTCCTGCTTTAATGAAGCAGTTTAACTACACCAGCATCATGCAGGTGCCGCGCTTAGAAAAAATTTGTTTGAATCACGGTGTGAATGGTGCTACTTCCGACAAGAAGCTGGTAGATATCGCTGTGAACGAAATGACCGCTATTGCCGGACAAAAAGCAGTAGCCGCCCGTTCCAAAAAGGCGATTTCTAACTTCAAACTCCGCGAAAACATGCCTATCGCTTCCCGCGTTACCCTGCGTCACGAGCGTATGTATGAGTTTCTGGATCGTTTGATTTCAGTATCGCTGCCTCGTGTGCGCGATTTTAAAGGCGTAAACAACAAAGGCTTTGATGGCAGAGGTAACTACACCATGGGTGTAAAAGAGCAAATCATTTTCCCGGAAATGGAGATTGATAAGATTACCAAAATCACCGGTATGGACATCACGTTTGTCACCAATGCCAACACCGATGAAGAAGCGTATGCTTTGCTGGAGCAATTGGGTATCCCTTTCAAAAAAGACAACAAACAATAAAAACACATTCGAAATAAATTACCATGGCAAGAAAATCAATTGAAGCCCGTCAACGTAAGCGCGAAGCATTAGTAGCCAAATTTGCTGCTAAGCGTGCGGCCCTGAAAGAAGCCGGAGAGTGGACCCTGCTCGACAAACTTCCTAAAAACACCTCTAAAGTGCGTTTGCGCAACCGTTGTGCATTAACCGGTCGTCCGCGTGGATACATCAGCGATTTCGGAGTATGTCGTATCAAGTTTCGCGACTTGGCCAGCGAAGGGAAAATTCCGGGCATCACCAAAGCTTCATGGTAATTATTATCAATAAACAATAACAATAACGCATTATATCATGGTTAACGATCCAATTTCAGATTACCTTACAAGAATTCGTAACGCGCAGCAGGCCGGTCACCGTTTTGTGGAGATTCCCGCTTCGAACACCAAGAAAAGAATTACAGAAATTCTGTACAACAAGGGATACATTCTGAAGTATAAATTTGATACGACTGAAAACAACCAGGGAGTAATCAAGATTGCATTGAAATATGATGCAGCTTCCAAAACCCCGGTGATTAAAAGTTTGAGCCGTGTGTCTACTCCGGGTTTGCGTCAATACAAGCACGCCAACGAATTGCCCCGCGTATTAAACGGATTGGGTATCGCCATTATTTCTACTTCTAAAGGATTGCTGACCGATAAAGAAGCCCGCGAACAAGGGGTAGGTGGCGAGGTGCTTTGCGAAGTGTTCTAAACCAGGTATAACCAGAGAAAACACAGTATTAATATCAATATAACCATCAATAAAGAGATATGTCACGTATAGGAAAATCACCCATTTCGCTTCCGAAAGGAGTTACCATCGAAGTATCGGGTAGCAATGTAGTGAAGGTAAAAGGCCCGAAAGGAGAACTGTTTCAGGCAGTGGACCCGGATATTGCAGTAAAGGTGGACAACGGTGTGATTACCGTAGAAAGACCAACGGAGCAAAAGCGTCATAAGGCCTTACACGGCACTTACCGCGCGTTGATCAACAATATGGTAAAAGGCGTATCGGATGGTTACACCGCCCAGCTGGAGCTGGTAGGGGTGGGATATCGTGCCGATGTGGCCAAGCAAGCGCTTACCCTGAGTGTGGGTTACTCTCACCCGGTGGTGGTTTTGCTGCCCGAAGAAATTAAAGCTTCTGCCAAGCAGGACAAAGGACAAAATCCGATTGTAACCCTGGAAACATTCGATAAAGAATTACTGGGTCTGGTATGTGCCAAGATACGTTCAATCCGTAAGTCAGAGCCTTACAAAGGAAAAGGTATCAAGTTTGTAGGCGAAGCATTGAGAAGAAAAGCCGGTAAGAGCGCAGCTAAGAAATAATTCATAATTTATTCATCCTATATCATAAAGATTATGGCATCCACTAAAGAATCAAGAAGAAAGAAGATAAAAAGCAGAATCCGTCCGAAAGTGTTGGGCACCGCCAGCCGTCCGCGTCTGGCTGTATTCCGCAGCAACAAGGATATGTATGTGCAATTGATTGACGATACCCAGGGCACTACACTGGCAGCCGCTTCTTCGCGCGAGAAAGGGTTTACCCGCAGTGGCAACAAAGTGGAGCAAAGCAAAGCCGTGGGTGCCGCTATCGCCAAAAAGGCAGCCGAGAAAAACATCTCTGCTGTGGTATTTGACCGGGGTGGATTTTTGTATCACGGCAGAATTAAGGCAGTGGCAGAAGGTGCTCGCGAAGGTGGATTGAAATTCTAATTATAACTAAAGAACAAAGTTCAAATAAAGACAATGGCAAAAGAAAACGTTCAAAAACTGAAAGCGAGCGAACTCGAACTGAAAGAGAAAGTGGTGAACATCCGCAGAGTAACCAAGGTTACCAAAGGAGGACGTACCTTCACCTTCTCCGCTACAGTGGTAGTGGGCAATGGAAATGGCATTGTGGGCGAAGGTTTGGGTAAGGCCCGTGAGGTGCAGGAAGCCATCCAGAAAGCGATTGACGATGCAAAGAAAAATCTGGTAACAGTTCCGGTTTTCAAAGGAACTATTCCCCATGTGCAGCATGGTAAATTCGGTGCCGCTAAGGTGATGCTGAAGCCGGCTTCGCACGGAACGGGCGTAATTGCCGGAGGATCTATGCGCGCAGTGCTGGAAAGTGCCGGTATCAAAGATGTATTGGCTAAATCGCAGGGCGGTTCTAACCCGGCCAACGTAATTAAAGCTACGCTGGATGCACTAGGCAAACTGCGCGACCCTTACACTGTGTCTCGTCACAGAGGCTTGAGCATGGAGAAAGTATTTAAAGGATAAGCCGCATAGTAAACTATTTATTAAAGCTTCAGGTAAAACCGAATACAATGGCAAAGATTAAAGTAACAAAAGTGAAGAGCACCATCGAAAAAGATGAGCGCCAGAAAAGAACGATTCAGGCCTTGGGCCTTGGTAAAATAGGCACCAGCAATGTGTTGGAAAACACACCGGCAGTGGCTGGTATGGTGCGCAAGGTGCTGCACCTGATAAAAGTGGAGAACGCATAAGCATCCGATTATTACAATTAAGAAAACAGTAAACTGATAACAATGGAATTACACAATCTGAAACCCGCAGCAGGCGCTCTTGGAAAAAGAAA
>CAYQRR010000029.1:0-14770 GCA_964419635.1 uncultured Chitinophaga sp.
GGTGTTCTTACTTCTAGAGAAAATTGCATGGATGCAATGTCAACTTTAGTCAGTAAATCGTCCGGTAGATAATAGTTGATGTCAAAGAGGGCTTGCTCTTCCTGTACGGATAGTTTTCGTTTAAGATGGTTATGCTTTTCATTAAACTGCTTTCCTAATGACTCATCCTCATGTTCATACAAGAGCTCAATGATTTCGGCCTCGCTAAAAAAATATTGTTCCTGCGAGAAGATGTGACTTTTTATACGTTCTTCACGAGGGTAGTTTATCACTTTTGCGGCTCTTCGGTATCGTTCTCCGAAAATCGATAGTGCGGAAGATATTGGTTTTCGAAACGCTTTTAGTTTTGACCCGCTCAACCGCTGCGCCCAATCATACATGCCATATCCCAAAAACAATTCATCGCCTCCATCACCACTCAAGGTCATAGTGACGTGTTGCCTCGCCATTTTTGACACCAACATGGTAGGTATGCCCGATGAATCCGCATACGGTTCATCGTAGGCAGTCATCATCCGTTCTATTAAGTCCAAGGCATCGTTTTCGGTAACAATAAATTCATGATGGTGAGTACCCAAATGATTAGAAACATTTTTGGCGTATTCGCTCTCATTGAATTTTGCCTCTTTGAAACCGATTGAAAATGTATTGATTGGTTGTGCTGAAATACTTTGCGCAAGTGCCGTTACCATACTGGAGTCGATCCCACCGCTTAAAAAGGTTCCAAATGGAACATCGCTGATCATACGATATTCTACGGAGCTGGTCAGCAAATTTTTCAGCTCTTGCTTGGCAGCCTTGATATTGTTAGTCGTAATCGGTTCAATTTTTTCTTGCGGGCTCCAATATTTTTTAATGGTGATTTCACCGTTTAATATTTTGGCATAACTGCCTTGTGGCAGTTTAGTGACTTCATTATAAATCGTGTAAGGACCTGGTATATAGCCGGCATACAAGAAGGAGCTAATGGAATCTTTATTGATGCTGAATTTCGAATGCTCTGGGCTTAAATTTCTTATTGATTTTATTTCGGAACTGAATGCGAATGTTTTGTTACTCGCATAAACATACAGTGGCTTTACTCCCATCCTGTCTCGCAAGAGATAAACAGACTTTTCGTGCTTGTCGTAAATGGCAATGGCAAACATGCCGTTGAAGAGATGCACACAACTTGGTCCTTTCAATACAAATGCCTCCAGAATAATCTCGGAATCGGAGGAGGTGTGCGGTACTATATCCAGTTGCCGGGCAATTTCTTTAAAGTTGTACACCTCCCCGTTAAATACCATTACATAACGGCCATTATGCGAGGTCATTGGCTGATTGGCAGCCGTACTCAAATCAATAATGCTAAGTCGTCTGTGTCCCAGTCCAACGGATTTATCTTCATTCCAAAAATAGCCACTCGCATCGGGACCACGGTGACTGATGGCATCGGTCATCCTTTGTAGATCTGTTTCAGAAAAATTTTGCCGAAGCGCGTAAACGCCTGTAATGCCGCACATAGGTTCTAGGGTAGGCGATTTTGAATTGATTTGAGAAGCGGGTGATAGTCGCCTGTAATGCCAGTTGGTTTGGTATGTCTTATCTCATGTGTTATCTCAATACTAGGTATTACCGTTTCAATACCAAAGCCATTTCCGGTAAAAATCTCTTGGTAACTTTTGGTGTGTAATTCTTCAAATCCGGAGTTAAACTCCACATAATCTCCGGATACGTTCATGCTTCTGAGTGGCTTCTGGCAGTTTGGAATAATTGTTGAGCTTGTACTCAGCAACCATTTTACACGAGCATTTTCAAGTTCTAAAAATCCGGCTGCAACATCCACTTCGTGCAAATGGACAATACTTTCTTTAACTGCTCCAAATAAATAAGTCAGTAAATCGAAGAGGTGTATCCCGATGTTGGTGGCTATGCCACCGCTTTTGCGTACATCACCTTTCCAACTTGTATGATACCATTTACCTCTTGGGGTAATGTAGGTGAGTTCCACATCATAAATCTCTGAATTCATTTTGCTTACAACTTGTTTCTTCAATTCAATAATATTTGGATGCAGACGTAGTTGTAAAATGGTGTTTATGGTGAGTCCACTATTTTTCTCTAATTCCAGCAAGTCGTATGCTTCAGCGGGATTTAATACAAGAGGCTTTTCACAAATGACATTGATATCATGCTTTAAGCCAAGACATACATGCTTATAATGCAAATGATTCGGAGAGCATATCGTCAGGTAATCAAGCTTATTTTCAGTAAGGAATATTTCAAATAAGGATTGGTCAGTAAAGAAATCGGTATTCGGAAAGTATCGATCTACTACACCAACGGCATCACTCGTATCATATGCAGATACCAGATTGTTTCCAGTGTCTTTTATTGCTTTCAGATGTCTTGGAGCTACGTATCCCGCTAAGCCAATTAAACCAAAGTTCTTCATCGTGTATTTTTGAAACCGTGCTTTGGCTTTTAATATGTTCTATTCATTGAGTTTGTTCAATAATTCAATCGATAAAAATGGATTATTGTGCTTCTGCTTGATACTTAACGCTGCCCGTTAGTTTTCGATAAATGTCATACAGCCGGTTGAGTGCTTTTTCACTGTTTGGATAGTCTCGATAGAGTTTAGGTGGATCAGCCATAATTTGTTTAAAGGTGGCTTCGCTTATACCTAACTTTTTGCAAACATAATCTTGCTCTTCCTTTGCCTTTACCGGATCGTAGGGTTTTTTGTCAAACTCCTTTAACGCTTCTGCCCGGCTAACTTCACCAGCACAAATCTGAGTAGAAAGCGTGGCGCGTCTGTAATCTATGTTAAACTTTTCTGGTAAAATATAGGATTGAACAAAGCCGGTATATTTAGATTCGTAATGTTTTCCGCCATAATACTTCCAGCCTAGCTCTGTTTCTAAAATTCGCATTGCATCCGCTTTGTTGTAAGGCACGTAATTGAGCATATAAATGATTCGAATACCTTTCACTACTTTGTAATAAGCTTCTTCTTTCCAGCCAAATCGAGGGAATTTCTTTAGCTTTTTTGTCCCAAAATTATCCTGGATGTAATCGAGGTAAGTCATGTCTTTGGCATTATAATGCCAGGTTTTAGGTAGAATTCCTTCGGTAGCAAAATTTCCACCACTAATAATGTATTTAATCCCGTGCTGAGCGGCTATTTGATGGAGTGCTGCAGGAATGGCTATATCGGTAGGCGTTTCAATTTCCGGTACCGAAGCTTTTAGAAAAGCTAGTTGTAAGTCTTTGAATTCTTCCCAGTCCAGCACATAGCTTTCATAATCAAACCCGAGTATCTGAGCAATGTTTTTGATGTTCTTTACTGATATCTCAGAGTTCCACCCATTGTCCATATGCACCAACAATGGGTTTAGCCCACGTTGCTTGGCTATATACGCAACATAACAACTGTCAATACCACCGCTTATCCCAATCACACAGTCATATTCCTTTCCTTTACCGGAGACCTTAATCTTATTTATAAGTTCATCTAGATGTCTGTCGCTTTCTTCGCCTTTATAAACTCGATTGGCAATTCGAGCATAGTATCCATTGCAGTGATAACAGTTTCCTTTTTCATCAAAAACAATGTCGACATCTGATGTGTCCATCACACATCGGTTACAAATTTTATACTCTTTTTCGTTCATGTAGGACGTAATTTTAAATGCGCTCAATTTCTGTTTTTTCGGGATAGCTGATGAGCACACCGTTTCTAGAACCTTTATATACAAATATACTTCCCGCAGCCAATCCATTGGCATAAGCGGAGCGGTAGGCCTCCCTCAGGTGCTGCATATTTCCGGCACCGCCTAAAGCTACCACAGGAATCTTAACCGATTCGGATATAGAACGTACCAATTCGATGTCATATCCGGTCATGGTACCATCCTTTTCTATGGATTGCACAATCAGTTCTCCGGCTCCTTTTTGCTCCATTAGCTTTGCAAAATCGATGGGGTTGTATCCGGTAGATTTGCTGCCGGCTAACGCCCAAGTCTGCGTTTTACCTAGAAATTTTTTCTTAACATCCATACACACTACAATAGTGGAGGAGCCAAAAGTATCGGCAGCTTCTTGAATGAAATCCGGATTCTCGGCTGCATACGTATTGATAACAACTTTTTCGGCTCCTGCCCCTATGATATCACGGATGTGTTCAATTTTTCTAATACCTCCACCCACGGCAAATGGCATATTGGCCTCTTCACCTACTTCTCTTACAAAATCAAGTGAAATCAGCCGCTTTTCTGTGGAGGCGGTAATATCCAGAAAAACCAATTCATCTGCTTTTGAGTCATTAAAAATTCTAACTGCATTAATGGGGTCGCCTATGTATTTGTAGCCTTTGAATTCTTTCGACTTATACAGGCCTCCACCTTTTAAAAGCAAAACGGGAATGATTCGCGGTCTAAACATTATAAATCGATATAATTTTTTAAAAGTTGCGCACCCACATCGTGGCTTTTCTCCGGGTGATACTGCACTCCGAAGATATTTTCTTTCTCAATGGCAGAAACAAAATTGTAGTCGTATTCTGTCACGTTAAGCACATCCGTTTTGTTATAGGACTTGAAATGAAAGGAATGCACGAAGTAAAACTCTGAAAGGTTGGGGATGTCCTTCATTAGTGCACTTTCTTTTACAATAGAAATCTGATTCCACCCCATGTGTGGAATCTTATTTTTCAAAGTGTCCTGAACGTTAAAGCGAACTACATCAGCATCAAACCATCCCATTCCTTCCACATTTCCTTCTTCGCTTTTTTTAGCCATTAATTGCATGCCCAAGCAGATGCCCAAAATTGGTTTCTTTTTTACATGCACACTTTCGTGGATGGTTTCCATGAGGTGTGAGGAAACAAGATTTTCCATCGCTTTCTGAAAATGACCCACTCCGGGTAGAATCAATTTATCGGCATTAGCAATCTCAGATGGAGAGGAGGATACAATTGCATCTGCATGAAGGCGATGCAGTTTTTTTCTTACCGAAAACAAATTACCCATGCCATAATCAACAATCACAATTTTACCGCTCATACTTATAGAATGTCTTTAATCACCCTTGCCAGATGTTGTACTTGAATTTTTCTTGAATAGTTCTCTACGTTTCTGGAATCACACCGTATTGTTCCCGTATGTCTCAGTTCAGTATATAACTCACCCAATAACGAAGTGAGATGAGGTCCATCCTTTACCACCACACCTGAGTTTGTTTCATTAATTAATTCCGTTTGCAATTGTGGTGCATGAAGAGAAGCGTCTTCCAGGTTGTAATACTTCTTTTTTAAATCATCAGCTACCGGATCGTTTTCAAAACAAAGGATGATTTTTCTGCGGATGCCTATGTAGTCGTAAATTTTGGTGCCCATATAGGAGTAATAATTAAAAAGCAACATGACGTTGTTTTTGGCAAGCTCCTTTTGCAAATCGGCATTCTCCATTTTAGGATGAATAGAGATGCAATGTGCTATGGGGGCATATTTATCGATTATCAAAGCTTGTAGTTCTTCCTGCATGTTAATCCCATAAAAATTGACTACTAGTTTTGCATCGGGATTGCTAAGTATAAATTCCGATATGGATTGAAAAATTACTTCGATAGGGTGCCATTTCAAAATAGTACCAACAAAAGCAATCTGTAAAGTTGTTTTTGATTGTGGTACTAATGATGCTGCAGTAATGGCATCCGGATCAAATCCGTTTGAAATAATGTAGAAAGGCTTGTTTTGAACAAGTGCAGTAATTTTTTTTTCAAAAAAAGTAGATACGGTTGTTACCGCCTTAACTGTTTTTAGAATGCGACTCTCTAAAAAAGAGTTCCATGCCTTTAAAATTGGATTTTGCTGAACCTTGCTGTCTTGCGACCATGGGTCTCTGTAGTCAGCAATCCAAGGAACATTAAATTCTTCACTCAACGCAGCAGCATATCGAAATAAAACGTAGGGGTCACCCGTGGCTAAAATGCAATCTACTTCGTGTTCCTGCATATATTTTTTCGCCTCATGGTAGAGCGCTGATTTGGGGCCTACGAAAAATATATATTGCGCAAACTCATAGTAGGCTGAAATTATTTTTCTAACAAACTGGAAACGTTCTGTACCATACTTTAGCAAGAGTACGTTGGAAAGGTTGGGCTGATAGGGTGTTCGTAATGTGGTGCCGGTTTCGTTTTCTTCCCAAACTGTAGAGTCAGAGTAGCCCGGAGCTACATAGTCAAGCCCGTTCTTATATAAATTGTTCCACTGTCTGGTTACGATAATTGGATAAATATCAAACTCATGGAAGTATTTTAACCAGCTGTAAGGTCGAAGACCACCTACCGATACGTATGGCGGAAAGTCGTAAGCCAAAATCAATACTTTAACCACAAGGAATAATTAACGAAACTACAATCTTCAGATGTGAGCGAATCAACCACAAATTAATTGATTTTATCCAATTTCATTGGTAAAATCGATTGAATGACCTTGGTTTGAGCGTGTAGCTTTACTAATAAAAACATTTATTTGCGACTTTACCCTTTGACTGAGGCCTTGAATTACATTTGTTTTATATGAATTCCTTCTTGATTCTTTTTACATCAGAATTCCCATATGGTAGGGGAGAAGCATATCTGGAAAGTGAGATAAAATACCTGGCTGCTGCTTTCTCTAAAATCGTAATTGTATCAAATGCCGAGCAACCTTCCGACATTCGAATTTTACCAAGCAATGTAGAGGTTTTAACTCGACCTTATGGTTTAAGCCCCCTCCAAAAGTTATTGTCGTTCGGAATGATTTTTAAAACTGATTTTTGGAAGGAACTACTTTTTGTAAAAAGTCAATATAAACTGCCTTTAAATACTACCGTTGTTAATACCATTTTACTGTCTCTCTTTAAATCCTATCAGGTAGAACGATTTCTCATTGATAAGCTCACTCCTATTTTGGACACAGGTAATACGCTTTGTTATAGCTATTGGGCCGATGACAACGCAGTTTCTCTGGCATTGATGAATAGCAGGGGCTATAGATTTAAATCTATCTGCCGAACACACCGGTGGGATGTTTATTTTGAAAAGAATGGTTCGGGTTATCTGCCATTTAGAAAAGCACTTGCGGATAATTTATCGGCTATCTACTTCGTGGCTCAAAACGGCCTCGATTATTTTAAGGCAAAAACGGGCCTGAACTTGGATAAATTACAATTGGCTCGGCTTGGAACCTACCCGTTATTAGGATGCGAACTTAGCGACAAGATTTATGACCTTCATTTGTTATCATGTTCATTTGTTATTGACAGAAAGCGCGTTCATAAAATAGCAGAGGCTCTGCAGTTGGTGCAACTTGATATACGTGTAAAGTGGACACACATTGGAAGTGGACCCGGCATAGATAAGCTGCGACAACTTTGTCAAGACATTTGTAGAATGAATCCAAACATCAGCATAGAACTTCCCGGAACTATGCCCAATGCATCGGTTAAGGATTTTTACAGTAAAAATTATGTAGATCTCTTCATAAATGTTTCAGAATCTGAGGGGGTCCCTGTTTCTATTATGGAGGCCATGTCGGCCGGAGTTCCATGTCTTGCCACCGATGTAGATGGTGTTTCGGAGATAGTGCGGGATGGAATAAATGGCTTCTTGCTTCCCTTGTCAGATGATTCAAAAGTGATAAGCAATGCTCTAAAAAGATTTTATGAGTTGACACCAAATCAAAAAGGTTCCTTGCGTAAGGGTGCTTTTAAAACATGGGAGCAAGATTACAATGCCGACAAAAATTATGAGGCATTCATTCGTTCAATAACTGCTCCTATAAATCGCGTCTAATTTTTTGATGTAATCATCAAGGTTAAATTTTTGCGCAAACTGATTTGCATAGATAGACATAGATGCCAGTAACTTTTTGTTGCTCCATATATCCATGAGTTTTGCTGCAAATTCGTTGGCATCCTGATTGTAAATCATATATCCATTTTTGCCAGCCTCAATTAAGTCCCTGTTTCCCTTTCCGTCTAGGGTAACCACCGGCAAACCTGCAGCCATTGCTTCAATTAAGGTTAATCCGAGTGCCTCTGATTTTGCGCTGTGTATGTAAATGTCCGCCTCCCATAAATAGCTTTCAACGTTTTCTACACTTCCATGGAAGTGTATTCTATCCGCCAACGCTAGTGATTCACCGTAAGATTGTACGCTACACTTGTTTTTCCCATCGCCAAGAAAATGCATTTCAAAAGAGATACAATTCTTATGCAACACATCAGCCACATCAATCAAGAAGCGCTGATTTTTATTATCGTCAAAAGTACCGGTATTTATCAGCCTTAATGGAAGCGAAGGGCTGATCGATTTCTGAGTATTGTTATTAAAGCGATCGTACTGAATTGCATTAGGCAGATAAACGGTACTGAATTCTTTTACATTTTTTGAGAAGTAATGAAACGTGTTTTTAGAGATGGCGATGAATGTGGTTCCTGAATTTTTATGGTATCGCTTCAGTAAATATGTTTTCTCATAGAAATTAGTCACTGAAGTCTTGTCGATTAATGTTTTGAAATCAAAGTTTTTGAACTGAACCATATTATCGTGGCAATGCGAAAACCATTTGGCGTTTGGATAGTCACAGCTTCTACTTACAATTTCAGCTTCGAATAGGTGGGAATGAATAACATCCGGCTTGAATTGCTCCAGGAAAAATTGGAGCTCTGTTATGTTATAAGAATTATTATTTAATATTAATGACTAATCGCTCGGCACCACCTCGTCTGAGGGTAGGAATAATGTGTACAACTTTCACTTCTTGTGCAATGCAGATTTGATTTCACCCAAGTAATCTACTGTTAACGGCAAAAGGCACGGTATGCCCATCGCTTCACTTTCATATGCAACCAATCCCCATGATTCGCTGAATGACATATACAGATTTAAATCCATAGAGCCCAGTATACCCAGAAATTTTTCACGGGGTAAGTGATTTCCATGTTCTACAATTCTGTTGCCGGCTTGTAGGTAATCAAAATGTGATTTGTCTAAAACATGCACAATTGAATTTTCAATCAGTAGTGCGTGAATCACTTGGTTGTGAAGGTTCTTGTTAAAGGTGTCTGCTCCAAACACACCAATATGCACTTTCGTGCGATCCAAATTTAATCTGTTAACCGTGGGTGGAATTGCAGGAGTAGGTAGTGGACAATGGTAACATTCAACCTTAAAAAGGGCAGTGAAAATTTCTGCCAGCCCTTTTTTAATAAATCCAATTCGTTGGATTTTATTTTGATTACAGTAGAGTATGATTTTTTTTACTAAATCCTGCTTGGCTGGTTCATGAAACTCGGCAATCGTTCCGTGAAAAATCACTTCAATACTCGTATGCGGGTATAAATGATCAATGTAGGAGAAGAAGAAATCAGCAAAACCGCTTATTACAACTCGGTCAAAGTTTGCTTTTGCAATAGCGTTTAGTAATACTTCCGAATCAGCGTTGGTGAAACCATGTTGCGAATACACTTGAGGTATAGCAAGACTACAATCCGGAAATAAACTATTTGTGGCGTTTGCAATGCCAAGCCAATGCTCTTTGGTAGGGGTGCCGTATAAAGTAAGCTGGTTGCTGTTCCCACGTATATCTTGTAGTTGCAATATTACAGTTGACAACAAATCTGCCGATTTAAATGCAGTAAAAAACTGTTTCAATCTATGAAACATACTATGTCAGTTTGTTAGCACTTCTTTCCAAGTATCCCTTTGGCTTCCAACTCAAGTAAAGATTTTTCATAACCTTCTGCAGTCCCCTCATTATTTTTGGCCCAATTTATAAAAGCTTCTACACCTTCGGCAAACATAACTTTTGGGATAAAGCCTAACTCTTGTTTCGAAAAAGTTAAGTCCGCATAATTATGACGAATGTCACCTTTGCGGAACTGCCCTGTTACAGAAATGGTACTGCTGCTGCCTATAGTCTGCTTTAAAGTCTGCGCCACTTCCATCACCGTGGTCATTACACCAGTTCCCACATTGAGCACTCTACTCTTGCAATCTTTTAACTGAGTTGACAAGTATAAAGATTCAACCACATCGGTGATGAAGACAAAATCGCGCGACTCGTTACCGTCTTCAAAAATGAAAACGTCTTTATTCTCTTTCAATCGGTTGCTAAAAATAGAGAGAATGCCCGTATATGGATTCACCAGCGATTGGCCTGGCCCGTACACATTTTGAAAACGCAAAGCAGTGTAAGTTATATTGAGTGAAGCGCACACTGTTTTCATTATGTTTTCCTGAAAATATTTGGTAAGCCCGTAAACCGAAAGTGGACTAATTGTAGACAGCTCATCTGTTGGTAAAGCCTTGGCTGGTTTACTGCAAAAAGGGCAAGTGCATTCAAACTGACCCATATTCATAGCAGTAGTTACGCGCCCATGAGGATAAACTATACCATGTTCGGCACACTCATACTTTCCCTCCCCATATACTGCCCTGGAAGAAGCCACAATTACGCTATTTACACTATGCTCACTGCCACTAAGCAAATCGGCTAGTATTGCAGTAGCGCCACAATTTGCCGAAGTGTATCGTTCGCATTCATACATAGATTGTCCGGTACCTGTTTCTGCAGCCAAATGAATCACTTGCTCTACGCCTTGCAAAGCGCGATGCCAATCATCACGATTTTGCACATCACCTTTTATAAACTCGCATTTGCCTTCAATAGCAGAAAAAGTAGCTGATTTTCCAACTTTGCCGTGAATTTGAGGGCTCAAATTATCTAGCACTACGGTGCTATGGCCTTCGCTGTATAAGCGCTGAACTAAGTGCGAGCCAATAAATCCTGCACCTCCTGTAATTAAAATTCTACCTCTGTTCACTTCGATTGTTTTAGTTCAAACTTTGCAAATTTACCGCTTCCGGAAGTTTGTTTTTTGTATGTTAATAGTAATTTGAAAAAATAAGTGCTCAATAGTTCGCGGTCAAATTTACGAAGTTGCCGCTCACGCTCTTCTTCCTCACTCACGTTGTTTCTTAATTTTGATTTTGCATAAAACAGGCTATCTAAAAGTTGATTAAATAGCAATAGCAATATACAAACCGTGAAGTATAATTTGCCGTGTTTCTTGATAAAGAAAAGCCATCGTGAGAGATTTATCTGTCCGTGGCGCCAATTGGAAAAAGTGGTGAAACTACTACCACCATTCCAGTGCAATACATGTGTACAAACGGTGATATAATTTTTGTAGCCGCTTTTTGCTAAGCGATAGCACCACTCTTCATCATCGTAATACATAAAAATGTCTTCATCAAACCAAATTTCTTCCTTGCGAACAATATTCATATTGAAAATGCCGAACGGAATACCCAACCATGCACATGCTCCATCACGTTTGTGAAGTTCAGTAAGTTGCTCGAAAGTCGGCTTTTCCTGTAGCCAATTCATGTAAATGAAAAATGGGTTAGCGCGCAAATAGTTTTTAATACTGTAGAATTTCCAATTGGCATTAAATTGAATGATTTTATCGTAACCAACTATCTGGCAGCCCATCAACCCCATTTTCATTGTTTGTTCAAGCTCACGGTATTTGTTGTAACTCTTGAGTACTACATTTTCGGTGTATTCCGTATCCGAGTTTTGAATAATCGCATACTGCCCTTTGGCTTTACGTAAACCCATGTTATATGGAATTGATGTGCCGGAATTGTATCCAACATTTATCCATTTTACTTGGGGGTATTTTTGAGTTATAAGCGCCTCGCTGTGGTCTTGTGAATCGTTATCGAGAACGATAATCTCGTAATGGATGCCTTCCGTAAATTTTACTATAGACCCCACACATATATCAGTCAGATCAGGTGTTTTATAGTTTACAATAATGATAGAAACGTCAATCATTGGTAAATGCATTTTACTGAGTTGTAAGTGGTATTTTTTGAAATCCGTTGTAAGAAAAATGGTTGATGCCGGTAAGTATCTCGTGTAGCTTTTGCACATCTGTGTTGTTGCCTAGCGGCATTCGAGGTAGTGCATGAAGCGCATTGCCATTCTCGTAAAAAACATTTCCGGGGTAATTTAGCACAGCAGTCTTAAAGCCCGCGTCCAAGGCGGTGGCGCATTCACGTTTGCCTACTTCACTGAAGCTGCCATACGGGTAAGCAAAGTGATGCACAGGCTTTCCAATTTTTTCTTCCAACTCCTTTTTACTTAAAAATATCTCATCGGTCATTACTACATCGTTTTGCGCAGCGAGGGGTAAATGATTCATGGTGTGCGCTCCAATTGTGGCTAAAGGTTCATTGCTTAACGAAATGATTTCTTGCCATGATAGGGTTTCAGCTTCGCAATCAATATGAATTTTATCAATAGAAACTTTCAGAGTTTTTGTTACAAAATCATGGATGCCATCTTTACTCATTTTTAAGACAGCCGTACGAATAGCTGCAAATTGATTTGCTTTTTCTGCGTCTGATTTCCACTCAAAAAATTGATTGGCATCAATAGATAACTGCGAATGTTGATGCATATATTCTTCGAGATAGTACCACCACATATATCCATTTCGGTTGGCAAAGCAATTGGTGACATATATGCAAAATGGAATATTATATTTTTTAAAAATTGGAAGGCCATACTCCAAATTATCCTGGTAACCATCATCCAATGTGATACAAATAAATCTTCGTTTTCGTTTTAACCGATTTACAAGCGTATCGTGTAACTCGTCTAATGTAATAAAATCGTAATCATTTTTGATGAAGTATTCGAGGCAAAAACTGATTTGATCCGGGGTGATGGCCAAATCGCGATTAATTAAACTTCGCTTGCAGCGTAATGGTTCGGGTAGCACTCTATGAAGCATAAAAATATGTCCTAGTCCTGCCAGCATAGGCTTTGAGATTAAACCATTGGTTTTCACAAACAGTCCCAAAGTTTTTTGTTCTATCCAGTTCATACTTTAGAATGTATCGTTATCTGCCATGCTAAACTTCATTTTTTCTAAGGGCACTTCGCCACTAAAATTTACGCCACCAGCCGGATACTTAGCTTCGAGTCGGTTGCCATATTTTGCAAACAAATCTACGCCCCAAGTGTGCGCGCTGCCATGAAAGCGCAGATGCGGAAGCCCCATCAAAAAAGCCCATCTTTTAAGCGCAGCTATTACTTCCACAAATTTTTGCTCGCTGCATTTTTCTATATCACCTATCAGCAAAAACATTTCATCAAATTTCAACCATACGTTTACACCCGCCACCTCCATCAAGAAATTTTTATCGTAGGTTTTGTAATTAAAAAATGGTGCATCGCGATGCACCACCGGTACATCGGGTGCTTCGCACGAACTCGCAAATGGCTTTCCTTTTTTAACGAAGCGCAAAACGAAGTTGCACCAGCCATCATGCAAACTTTGTGGCAAACGAAAAATATTTTTCAATCGAATCCACGGCAGACATTTCACGCGCATTTCGTAAGCGAGTATATCATCAAAATGAATCCAATCGAGTTTTCGGGTAAAACCCGGATATGAATTTTCGTTTGGGAAACCAAATACAAGATGCACCCCATTTTTGCGGCAATACTTGTAAGTTTCTTTGGCAAGGGCTGTAAACAATCCTTTGCCGGTATGTTGGCTATGCGTCATCGTATCGCCCGATTGCACTGCCAAATATTTTCTGCCATTGTAACTTACCCAGCACGGAAACACTCCGTAAAAACCAGCAGGCTCGTTTTGTTCTGAATAAGCAATATAGCCCACATAGGCTATCGGTGTGAAATCGGTGTTCTGTTTTTGATGCAAAAAATCTACACTCACATCTTTTTTAAAAGCATCGCTGTAGATGGTTTGTAAGTCAGCTACGTTCTGTGGCGTTAATTTCTCGTAGCGATAACTCATGATGAAAATATTTTTTTGTAATTCAATGATTTTTTCTCAATCAAAAACCAAGATGCAATGGCAAATGGGTAAGTAAGAAGCAAGGACAAGACAATTAGCATGCCTACAGATATGTTTTGTTGAGCGCAATGGATAATAGTTTGTTGAATTGGAAATGCGTATATATAAACCCCATAAGAGAAATCGCCAATGTTGCTCAAACTTCCAGCAACACTGGGTACAAAACATAAATAAAAAAGTATACCTGGTATGGCTACGTAGTTGAGCAAACGAATTAGTTCTGTGTTTTTTGAGTAAGCAGCTAATACGTATGTCAACCCCAATATAATAGCGATCCATAAGTTCGGCCTAAAGTTGTCGCTGTATAAAAAGATGAGCATGCCAGACAAAAAATACAGCGACCACTCGTACATATACATCATATTTTGGTTGAGTAGATAGGGAGAAGAGTAGCTATACCAAAAATATTTTTGCCCCATGTAAATGCGCAGTGCAATCATGGCTATCCAAACGACTGCCAACAGATGCCGCTGCTGCAACGCACCAAGCAAGAAAGATACTATCACAACGATGTATAGCGTGAACTCGTAAGAGAGCGTCCACAACGAGCCATTAACACCTCGCACGGTATTTGAGCTAAACACTTCAGGCAAGGCGTAGTTTTTGATGTAAAGTAAAACAGACAACAAATGCTTGTAGGTGAGCGGATGAGAAAAGTATTCACGAAATGACAGTGACGTAAGGATAGGTCCTAGCAAAAATGCAGTAAGCAATAGCACCATGATCAGCCCAGGAAAAATACGAAGCGACCTACGCCACAGATAATCTTTCCACGATTTGGAACGGAATGCACTTTGCGTAATCAAAAATCCGCTGATAGAGAAAAAGACCGCCACACC
>CAYQRR010000030.1:0-330 GCA_964419635.1 uncultured Chitinophaga sp.
TGAATGGATAAATTAGTTGATAGAGTCTATCGAAATCTGAGTCAATGATTGGCGGTGGCCCTGCGTCTTTTCGTATGTTTTTCTACGCTTCTTTTTGTAGATAATAACTTTATCATCTTTCAGGTGCTGAACGATGGTTGCGTTTACTTTAACACCGCTTACTACTGGTGTTCCTACTTGCACAGAACCGTTATTATCAGTTAGTAACACGCGGTCAAAGGCCACTTTGTCACCTTCGTTTCCTTCCAGGCGGTGAACGTATAATTTCTTACCGGCTTCTGCCTTAAACTGCTGTCCAGCGATTTCTACTATTGCGTACATATCTTAAAT
>CAYQRR010000030.1:340-14581 GCA_964419635.1 uncultured Chitinophaga sp.
TTGCAAGAGCGTTGGGTGCGAGTAGTTGAAGAACACGTAAGCCGGGTGCGGTTGCAAGTTGCTCAGGTGATTAAGTGTCAGTTTTTGAAGTGAACGAATGAGCGGTTCGGCCCCATAAGTGGCCTTGGCATAGTTATCAGCTTCGTATTCGTTTTTGCGGCTTAGTAGATGGCTTAGTAAACTAGTAATCAGATTAATGGGAGAGTAGAGCATCGAAAAAACGATTAAGGACAGATGAAAGCTGTTCTTCTCAGCGCCCAGCACTTCCGCCATTACCGGGTTGCTGGCGAGCCATCCAAACAGAAAAAACATAATTCCCATTTGTAAAATACCGATGGTCATACCCTGCAGCACATGCTTCTTTTTATAATGCCCCACCTCGTGCGCCAATACAGCCGTAATTTCCTCGGTGCTCAGGTCTTTAATCAGGTTATCAAACAGCACAATATTTTTACGGCTGCCAATGCCGCTGAAAAACGCGTTTGCCTTTGAACTTCTTTTAGAACCATCCATCACCATAATGTTGGTGAGCGGGAACTCTACCGTGGAAGCGTATTTTTCTATGCTTTGGCGCAGGGCTCCGGGCTCCAGCGGAGTTAGTTTATTAAACACCGGCAGCAATAGGTTGGTGTAAAACATGGCCATAAAAATGGATACGCTGCCCACAACTAACCATCCTGCAATCCAAAAATAAGGCCCCAATACCTGGTAAAGCCAAGTGAGCAAAGCCAGGATTCCACCCCCCAATACAACAGTCAGAAGCAATGTCTTAACCTTATCGCCTATAAAGGTCGACAAACTTGTTTTATTAAATCCAAATCTTTCCTCTATTACAAAGGTGTTGAATAGATCTAACGGAAGATTTATAAGAAAAGAGCCTAGGCCCAATAGACCAAAAAACACAAGTGCTTGAACCACCGCATGGTCCGAATAACCGGTGGCTATTCTGTCCACGTAGGCAAACCCGCCCAAAAGCAAAAAAGAGAGGGAGATAAGCAGCGACAGGGTAGAAGAAACAAGACTAAATTTAAAATTGAGACTGGCATACTTTTTTGCCTCCTCATTTTTTGCAGCATCATACAGCCCTTCCGCATCTGGCGGTATCGGTTTGTTCCAACTTAGGTGATTCAATATACCCAGAGTTTTGGTGAGTATGAATTCAAAAAGCATAAACGCTACAATCAGGTATAATAGAGTAAAGGCCATTAAGGATTTTTTTTGGCGAAAGTAATGTTTGGCAAATAGCCTGTATCCTAAACCTGCTTATATAATTAATGGCAAACCAACAATTTTGTCTTGTAGCAGGCACCGAATATTGTTTATTAAGGCATTTTTCTGAAATTCGATTTTAAACAAAATCTATGGCTTACTGGCTGGTAAAATCAGACCCCGAAACCTACAGTTTCGAGCGAATGAAAAAGGAAAAGAAAACAATGTGGGATGGCGTGAGAAACTATGCCGCTCGCAATAATCTGCGTGCTATGAAAAAAGGCGACTCTTGTTTTTTTTATGAAAGCATGAACGGTGAGCCCTCCGTAGTAGGCATTGTAAAAGTAGCAAAAGAGGCTTATCAGGACCCCACTACCACCGAAGATTGGAGCGTAGTAGATTTAGAGTACGATAAAGTATTGACGCCAGTCACTTTAAAGCAGGTAAAAGCGAATGCTAAGTTATCGCAAATGGCTCTTGTGCGCTTGTCTCGGCTGAGCGTACAACCCGTTACCAAGGCCGAGTGGCAGGAAGTCATCAAAATGAGCGGAAGCTAAAACAACTCCATTTGGTTGGAGTCTTTATTTTGCATTAAAAGCTCCCTTTTTCTTTTTTCAAACAAAGAGAAGTTCAATTCTGGCAATTTTCGACCGGCCATAAACTTGTTGCGAGCCAGCATAAACTGCTGCTGAATCATTTCGGCAAATTTACCTTCGCCCTTCATTCTGCGGCCATACTGCGTATCGTTTACTTGGCCGCCATGCAGGTGCTGTAGTTGGTTCATTATCTTCTGGGCTCGGTCCGGAAAATTTTTATGGGCCCAGTCTTCAAATATTTTCCCGTTATGCCCATTCAACCTAGCTACAATGTAACTGCAACCTAGCGCTCCAGCATATGCCACCGCTTTCACCACCTCAAAAATAGATTCGTCATTCAGGGATGGAATAATTGGGGCAATGTTCACATGAACAGGAATTTTTAAATCCCGAAAGGTGGCTATCGTTCTCAAAATATTCCTGGCACTCGAAGTGCGCGGCTCCATAACCCGCTTCAGGTCCTCGTCTAGTGTAGTCAGGCTGAGCACCACCCATACCAGGTTTTCACGAGCCAGGTCTTGCAGAATATCGCTATCGCGTTCTATCATCACATTCTTGGTAATAATGCTAACCGGGTGTTGCAATTCCCGAAACACCTCCAGACATTTTCGGGTAATGCCAAATTTTCGTTCAGCCGGCTGATAGCAATCGGTATTGCCCGAGAGCGTAATGGCTTCGGGGTCCCACTTCTTGGCCAGTAGTGTTTTTCGCAGCAGTTCGGGAGCTGTATTTTTTACCAGTATATTTTGTTCAAAATCTTTACCGGCACTATAACCCCAGAACTCGTGCGTATTGCGAGCATAGCAATACACGCAGCCATGTTCGCAGCCCTGATAGGGATTCATGCTCCAGGGAAACAGTAAATCAGGGCTATGTACCCGATTGAGAATCGTCTTTGGGAAAACTTCGATGAATTTTGTTTTTTCATTATAGCGCAAAGCCTCCAGACGCTCCTCCTCTGTGGGCAAATCATCCAGATAAATCTCCTGCTCGTTCTTCAAATAACGATTTGCCGGGTTCAATTGCGAACCTCTCCCCTTAACGTAAGCAGCATCTTTTTTCACTACTCAAAATAAAGAATGTGCTATTGATTATCTATCCAGATTTTGGCACGCAGAATACTCGCTACCGATAGAGCATCTCTGATTTCTCCCCGCAGCACCATTTCATAAACCTCCGAAAAAGGAATCTTTCGGATTGCTAATGCTTCATCTTCCTCCGGAGCTTCGCCCACGTAGTTTAAGCCGCGTGCTATGTAACTGTATGTAACTTCATCTGTGCACGAGTTGGAAAGCTGCATTTCCAGTATCAACTCCATGTGCTCGGCTTCCAAACCCACTTCCTCATGCAGTTCACGATGAGCCGTTGCCAGCGGTGATGTTCCTTCCGGGCAGCCGCCTTCCACAATCTCCCATTCGTAGCTATCCAGGGGGTACCGATACTGCCCCACAATCCAGGTGTTGTATTCTTCATCCAGCGGAATCACTGCAATAGCATAATTTTTATAATGCACTACGCCATAAATTCCATCCTTGCCAGCAGGGTTCTTCACCCGGTCTTCTGTAATTTTTATCCATGGGTTGTCATACTTCACCTCTCCCGATATTTTAGTCCAAGGGTTATGTGCCTCATTTTTTTTCATCAGGCGGTAAAAGTCTACGATTTTTTATGAATCCGGAAGCCTAGTTTCAGCCCAAGCGAAACATTGTAATAGCCGCCATTATCGGTCCTGAATAGTTGGTTGTCTTTGTTCAGTCGGGCTAAATCCAAAAACAAAATCTGAGGGCCCACAAACATATCGGCTGCTTCGCTTATCTCCAACTCGCCACCCAGATATATGCTCCATCCGAAAGAAGCATTTTGCTTCATATTGCTCATGCTCAATTTGTTGATTCCCGAGCTGGAACTAGTTTCATCGCCTAAGGCATCATACGTTTTAGCAAAAGAGGTGCTATACAGCGGTATATAAAATTCTGGCCCGGTGGCAAACTCGAACGAACATTTTTTCATACGCTTATACAAATGCGCATATACCGGAATCGTCATAAAAGCGGTATGACCATAGTTACGCGAGCTGATGTATAAGTCACCGCCCAAGGGAGCCGTTTTCGTTTGATTAAAATAACCTTGCATGCGATAGTTCAGCCCGGCCGACACACTCACTACATGCAAGGGCCTGAAAATATATTGCCCGCCAATATTGAATCCTACAAAAGGCATTCTGTTATCGTAAGGCTCCGAAGAAATGTTGTTGATTTTACCTTTGCTGTAAATGAAATAATCGGTGCTGGGGGCCATTGTAAACTCAAAACTGTGTACATGAAACTTTCGTTTTCCCTTCTCGCTTTTTTCATTCTTGCTATCGGCAGTTTTTGTATCCTGTGCGTTGGCAAATACAAAAGCAATCATTAAGAGGGGGAGTAGTATTTTTTTCATATCCTTTGTTTTTAGTGAAGTGAATGTAGGCAATTCAAGCACTAGTTAATTATCAGCTTACCCGACTTTAGCACAGCGTTTTGGTTGATAAGTTGATAGCCATACACACCGGCTGATAGATTTTTGGTGTTAAACAGTAAAATAGTATTCCCGCTCAGCGGTAGTTCCTCCACCTGCTCGCCCAGCAGATTTACTATCCTGATAGACATGCTTCGGGTAGCAGCGCTCCTTATCGAAAAAACAGTATAGTCATTGGCCGGATTTGGTACCACACTCATCTGCAATGGGTTCTCTTGTTCATTCAATCTGGTGCTATAGGTGCAACTGCCATTGTTGATGTTAGCCGCAGGGTTATAATTATCAGCTGTGGAATCGGTGCATCCATACACCTTGGCTACACAACCACCACTGTCAATATTGGCCAGCGGCTGATAATTAAGGCAAGCAGTATCCTGCGCACCATATACTATATTGTTGTATGTAAGCATCGCAAATGCATTCACTTTTCCGTTTCCATACTCCGGGTTACTAATCGTAGTGGTAAAGCTGTCGCGGAGCGCAGTCCATAGCAGCAGTTGTTTTATTTCATTAAAGTTGGCAGTTGGTCTTTTTTCAAGATAGAGCGCAGCCACCCCTGCTACGATAGGCGAAGCCATAGATGTGCCACCATTGCGAATATGCTTTTTTGTAATGGAGACCTTTACGCGATTTTGAGGCGCGGTGGCCAGTGAAATAAAACCGGCTTCTCCAGTAGCAATAGTAGTGCTGCCGGTGGCCATCACATCGGGTTTCAATCGGCCATCGCGGGTAGGGCCAAAACTCGAAGTGGCAAATCGCTTGCCCACCGTTTCGTTGTAGGGTGCTTGTGTCAGGTCCACGTAGTTAGAATCGCGGTCAATGTAACCGGCCTGATTACTGTAATTGCCCACGGTAATCACCTTGTCGCTACACTGCCAACTCGATACGATGGTTTTCAAACTATCCGGGTATCGATAAGAGGTGCTGTCGCCTATCAGGTTGCCGTAGCTGCGCATATCTGCACTGCCAATCAATGAGCTGCTGCTCCATAAATCAAATCTTCCGTTTCCGCTGGTTTGCAGCCTAAATACATAACTATTGCTTGCAGGTGTGATCAAAAACTCTACATGATATCTCCCTTCATCTAGTGTTGCATTTATGCTAATTTGCCCAATGAGAGTAGTGCCTTGATACAAGTTTCGGTTTAAAATAACCGAAGTGCCCGGAGGCGGATTAAAGTCGGTTAGAATATTGAGATAATCAATTCTGCCCAAATTAATCCCCGCTGCATTATGCGCCCCCACTGAAAATCGGGCATTTTTAAAATCAGCAGTATCGGCCCACAAATCAAAGTATACTTCGTTGAATGCAGTATTTACATTAAAGTAAGTAAAGGCAGAATCCGCGGGTATGTTGTAGGACAAATGGTGCGGTATATGTCCCCCATTGCCACCTGCAGCTACCAGCACACGTCCCCTTTTTTCATCCAATAAATATTCGATTGCCTCCGTGGCCAGGTCTTTTCCATCATGTGAGCCATAGTAAGTGCCAATAGAGGTATTAATAACACAGGGCTTACCCAGCGCATCGGCCTTCTTGAAAATGTAATCTACCGCATCAGCCACATTGGACAGAAAATTGTTGTCGTTTTTTATGCGCACCGCTACAATTTCTGTTTCAGGAGCTACACCCATCAGTTTGTTTTCATAAATAGTGCCGCGAGTTGATAAACTATTGCCTGCAGCAATACCAGCTACACAGGTGCCATGACCAAAATCGTTAGCAGGAGGCACATGCGCACAATTTCCGTTGTCAATATCTATCCAGCTCCACTGGTTTCCATATTGGTAAGGCAAAGGAGAATTACTGCCCGATGCCACCTGATCCCAAATGTATCTAATGCGCGTGGTGCTGTCGGTGGGTTTTCTAAAATCGCCATGCTGCCAGTAAATCCCTCCATCTATAATTCCCATTACCACACCCTTGCCGGTGTAAGCCTGCGTCAATGGCGCATAACCTGATAAAATGCTGTCTATATTGTTGCGAATCCTTGCCGTATCCATCAATGCATTACCCCGGGCCGAGGTGTTCTCAATCTTTATTACCTCGCCATGGTTGGCAAAAGCAATCAATTGTTCTTCCGGAATCTCGATGGAGGAAATATCGGCATAGCCAAATTTGTAGAGGCCGCCCATCTGCTCTGTTAGTGCCTGTATGTTCTTTAAATCTCCACGAACCAATAAGGGCATCCGTTCCTTGCGGAGCACTCCGTTTTTCAGCCGGAGGTAGAGCCGCAGGTCCAGCTTTGTAGTCTCTTGAGAAAAAACAAAAGAAGCAGCAATCAGCACAAAGCAGGTGAGTAAAAAAGCTCGGGTCATAGAAGTAGTATTGAGTAACAAGTTTACCCAAAATCTTTGGTTATTCAATCGGTATTTTTGATATGCAGCAATTATGCAGTATTTTGAAACCAAAAGTTTTATTTCATTATTTAATTCCTATTGTATGAGTCGCGAAACCCCTAAAAAGCAAGTGGTTAAGAATTTCGATTTTACACCACCCCCCAAAGCTTTTTTCCGTGCATTTATAGCTCCATTCAAGTTTTATTTCGCTCCTCAATTTTACGGGCTCAAAGAGCTGGATTTATCCAGGCCGGCACTCTTTGTGAGTAACCATACTATTTTGGGAGTATTGGATGGTTATCCTTTTGGAATTGAGTTGTATTTGCGAAAGGGGGTGGTGCTGCGCGCCTTGGCCGATTCCAATCACTATTATATTCCTGTTTGGAAAGATTTGATAGCCGACCGCCTTGGCGTGGTTGAAGCATCGCGGGCAAACTGCTCTGCTTTAATGAAACGGGGAGATAGCATTTTGGTGTTTCCCGGAGGCACCAAAGAGATTTGTAAAAAAAGAGGGGAGGAGTATTTGCTCAAATGGAAAGACAGGACTGGTTTCGTACGTCTTGCTATGGAACATGGTTACGACATCATACCGGTAGCCGCTGTAGGAGCCGAAGAAGCTTTTACTATCACGAGCGATGCGAACGATTTTCTAAAAACACCCTTTGGGCAGTTTCTCAAATTTATTGGAGTGTCGCATACCTATTTTAAAGATGGAGACCTTATTCCCCCTACAGTAAAGGGCATTGGCAATACCATTATTCCAAGACCGGCAAAATTGTATTTCAGTTTTGGCAAGCGAATCGCTACCCGAAAATTTAAAAAGCAATTTGATGACCCTGCTACACAGCAATTAGTAAAAGAGCAGGTGGAAAACGCACTCTTGACTGAATTCAAAAAGCTATTTGAAATCAGGCAAAAAGACACCGACCGCAGTAAATGGCGCAGGCTTCTGAATATGAAAAAGCCCGAATAAGTTCGCTTATTTAACGATAGTCACTGAGCCTCTGTATTGTTTGTCGGTGTGGTTGTTTATCCAAACAAACTCAGCCACGTATACATAAACTCCCGGGGGCGCAGTAGTACCTTTGTAGTTCCCATCCCATTTAAAGTTTATGTCAGTGCTTTCAAAAACCTTTTCACCAATCCGGTTAAATACCATTACCTGAATCTGCTTGATGCCGGGTAGGTTGCCATAAATCATCCATTCATCATTGGCACCATCGCCATTTGGCGAAAATGCATTCGGTATGAACACATCATAGTTAGGTATCACCGTTACCGTTGCTGCTGCACTTCCCATGCATCCGTTGGCCGTGGTCACCGTCACTGTATACTGCGTAGTATAATTACCTCCAAAAACCGGACTGGAACAATCATAGCAACTCAGTCCGTTGCCGGGTGCCCAATTGTAGGTCAGGCTGCCCGATTGATTGGTAGTGGCCTGCAATTGTACATTATCTCCAAGTTGAACGGTAGTAGGGTCAGGGCTGATTGTAATCAAAACTGAATCCGGTTCCGAAATCAGAACGGAAGTTGTAGTGGTACAGTTCTGTAAATCGGTAATCGTAACCGAATATTGGCCCGCACTCAGATTAGTAAACAGCCCGGTTGCATTTTGATCCCCGTTAGAGAAATCATAGTTGTAGGCTGGTGTCCCACCGGTTGTGCTAATGAGGGCACTTCCATCAGTGTAACCATTACAAGAAGCATCGGTGGAGGAAGATAGGCCGTTAAGTTGACTTGGCTCCTGAACCAGAACAGTCTCCAGTAGGGTGCAATTATTGAGGTCGCTGATAGTTATGTCGTAGCTGCCGGCTGTTAGGTTACTAGCGATGTTGGAATTACTCACACTTGTGGACCAGGCAAAGTTGTAACCCGGAGTTCCGCCTGCTGGGTTAGTTGTTACACTGCCGTCACTTCCTCCAAAACAGCTGACTGCCTGCGTTTGCGAACTGGTGTTTAGCGGTGCCGAAGGTTCTGTTACCACTACACTGGAAGTAGCGGTGCAATTGACTGAATCGGTCACGGTAATGTCATAGTTACCTGCAATAAGCAAAGTAGCTTGATTTCCGGAGGCTACCGCGGGATTCCAACTAAAGCTATAGTTGGCTCCTGTGCCACCATTCACCGACAGCGTTATATCTCCGGTAGCATCTCCAAAGCATAATACATCCGTATGTTGTTCCGTAATGATAATTTCATTTGGTTCATTGATAACAAAACTGGCAGTTTGATTGCATGAGAATGCATCACTGGCACTCACAGTGTAGCTACCGGCTGGCGGATTAATCGTTTGAAAATTTCCGGCATTGTTACTCCAGGTATAATTATATGGAGCCGTTCCTCCCGATGGATTGGCCGTAACAGTGCCTGTGCCGCCAAAGCAGATAGCATCAGTAGTTGTTACTGACATAATGGGGGCTGGCGGCTCAGTAATAGCGATAGAATCTGCTGCACTGCAACCATTATCATCTGTAGCAGTTACTGCATAAGTCCCCGAAAGAAGATTGCTTATACTTCCGGGCAGAACGCCTCCGGGATTCCAGGTGTAAGTTACATTTCCGGTAGGGTTGGTAAACGTGGCGGTGGCCGTCCCATCTGCGGCACCGGCACATGGATTGTTGGTACCGGAAATGCTAAGCGTTTGAGGACCGGGCTCGGTAATAGTTTCACTAAGTGCTACGGTACATCCGTTGGAGTCAATCAGATTGCCGCTGTATGTGTTGGCACTTAAGCCTGATAGGGTGGTAGTGCCTGCAGGAACAGGGTTGCCCAAAAAGCTGTAGGGAACAATTCCTCCGCTCACGTTAATAGTTATGGTGCCATCCGCAGCCCCGTTACAAGTTACGTTGGTAGAGGTAGTGCTCGCAATCAATACAGAATCGGGCTCGAGTAGGGTGTCAGCCCCAATGAATGTACAATTATATGCATCTGTTACGGTGAATTGATAGATGCCGGCCGCTAGGTTTTGTGCCACATTGCTACTTGAACCGGTTGGGTTCCATGTATAACTATAAGGCGTGGTTCCTCCATCTACAATCAACGCAATGGCACCGGTGCTTTGCCCCTTACACAAAACATGAATCAAGGTATCGGTGTAGGTTAAAGGCGGTGCTCCGGTTACAATGCCGGTAGCTGTTACACTACAGTTTTTGTTGTCGGTAACGGTGACTGCATAATTGCCTGCAATCAGATTCATATTTATAGAATCGGTAGAGAAATTACTCCATTGGTAACTGTAGGGTGGCGTTCCTCCATTAATATCAGCTACTGCTCGGCCACGTCCTGAGTTATAGCAACTATCATAAAAAGTTAACACTCCGAGCGACAGGGATGGAAGTCCGGTGATTACATCCGCGGCTGATGCGGTGCAGTTGGCTCCATCTGTTACGGTAACGGAAATGTTGCCGGGGGGCAAATTATTCGCGAGTGGATTATTGGGTTGCCCTCCACTCCAACTATAATTGTAAGGCGTTACTCCCCCGGAGGTGACAGATGCCAATGCTTGCCCGTCATTTATTCCGGCACAAGATATACCAACGGTCGTAAGGCTTACAAGAATTGGAATAGCCGGATTTACAGTAACTGTTCCGGTGAAATTTTGTGCATTTCCATCGGTGTAGTTATAAGTGTAGTTTCCCGGGGCCAAACCGGTAATGGTAGCACCTGTTACTCCATTACTCCAGCTGATATTAATAGGAGGTGCTCCTCCAGTAACGGTAACGGTGGCTGTTCCATCGTTGGTGTTTCCACAAATTTGATTCGTGGCACTAGAACTTAGGGTATATCCGCATGGCAAAGAACCAATAGTGACTGAGTATTGCAACACACTGGATCCTCCCTGATATTGTAAAGTGGCTGAACAGCCGTTGAAGTCGGTAAAGTCGGCAATGTAAAACCCGGGCGCTAATCCCGAAACGGTATAGCCAGCCATACCTGCCCAGTTTACCCCTTGATAGGGCGGAGTGCCTCCGCTAATAGCAATGGTGGCTGTTCCATTGTTGAGATTGCAACTGGCATCGGTAGAAGACACAGAGGCCGATAAGGGTGGCGGTTGGTTCACGGTGTAAATTCCACTGGCACTGCAGAAACCATCAGTTACCGAAACACTATAGTTTCCGGCTGTGGCTCCTACCAAAACCGGCCCTACAGTACCATTGCTCCAGTTGTAGGTGTAATTGCCAAACCCTCCGGAGGAGGACACTGTGATACCTCCGTTACTTCCGCCATTACAAAGCGGATTAGTAACAGTAGGGGAAATGACGATCGGTGCACCAACTTGTATAGTTCTGGTTTTTACAGCGGTGCATCCTCCCATGTCCACCACCGTCAGCGATACATTATACGTTCCGGGTGTAGTATACACATGGCTAACATTGATGTTATTTAATGTAGGATTACTAATTGGAATCACAGTGCCATCGCCAAAATTCCAAGTGGCACTTTGGTAGTCTACGCTACCCGATGCACATGGGCTGGCAAAAACAATGCTGGTAGTGTCGCCAATACAGATGTTTTGAGGTAGGTTAAAATCTACGAATAAGTCGTATTGGAAATTGCTGTAAATACAGTCCGATTGAGAGTAGTTATAAAAACCAAATCTGCCGGGCTTGAAACAATCCTGTCTATCAAATGTCAAAACGCCATCTACGTATATGCGGGCTCTGGTATAAGTTAAATAAAGCTCAAAAGAATGGTTGTTCCCTGTTACCCAACCGGCACTGCCAAAGCTGTTTTGAATCACTGTAAATCCCGGAGAGTTTTGGTGGTCCCAAAAAGTGGGTGTGTAGTTGGCTGGTGGAATAACTCCATCCACTCTACATAAAGACTTTCCACTAGATGCACCACCTTGCTGTTCTTGTTTCCAGACAAAAAGCCACATGTCAAAACTATCGGTAGCGCCCATTGGATTATCGTAGCTGAATACGAATCCCATCCAGTCATTGTCGGTGTCAATGGTACGAAAATTACCGGTCACGTGCACATTGATCAAATCATTGGGTGACAGGTAAAAGGTAGGGTTGCCATTGACGCTTTGATACACTGTGGAACCTCCACCCTGCACGGACCAGTTGCCGTTTGCCGGTTGTCCGCCTTGCACCCAAGTATTGAAGTCCACATTAGTTATACACTGTGCCGAAACATGTATGCTAAGCCAGGAAATGAAAAGCAGAGGTAAAAGTTTCTTCATGTAGAAAGAGTTTGGTGGTATGTGCCAATGAATATACTATTTTTCTAATAGCGTAGCCCTCCCACAAGATTTCTTGTTTTATGAGCTTATAGACGAAGAAAGCTTACTTACAGTTGTCCCATTGCTTTTTTACCCAAATAGAGTTAGCTGTTCTGTCGGTTTTTAGAAACTGATCGTTCAGATAATTGATGATGTTAGCCGTCTGTATCTCATCGAGTCTGATCCCATACATGGGTTGTTCAAATACTTGGCCATTGACGGTAATGGGCCTACTGATTCCGTTGATAATCCAACAAGGTATTGAGTCAAAATTCGCAGAGGCAAAGTCCGCATTTGCCAGCGGAGGAACGAGCGATCTAATCCCTTCTCCTTTTTCGCCATGGCATTGTTCGCAATGTTTGGTATAAAGAGGTTTACCAGGGTGCTGTATGGTGCCATGTGTAGCCACATTAAATACGAAAACCACAAGGATGATAACAATAGCTAAAGGAGCTAGGAATTTGAGATGTGTAGAATAGTTGTACATAGTTAAAACTCTTGCCCGAGCTGGTTTCTTCGTTGAATCTTCAAATCCTTAAGGGTATTCGATTTGGGATGCAACAAAATGGTAAACTGCTGAAACCGATAGGATGGGAGCGAAGGCGTCCAGGCAAAGCTGAGTTCCCAGCAGTGTAAATCGCGCACTACGCTTACGTTGGTGAGGGTCACCTGTTTCCGGCTGATATCAAAACCTGAACTTACCGCAATTTTCCACTTGGCTGTTATGTTAAAGTCCAGCGAAGCTCTCACCGTTTGCATGGTGATTATTGTGTCCGGGTTAAAGGTAGTTCCCTTAGATAGGTTAAAGTTATAGCCTAAACTCAAACTCCATGGGATGTCAAAATCATAAAGCTGATTTGGGTTGTAACTCACATAGTCTGCGGTGAACTTCGGGGCATTGTCAGTGCTAGGGGTGCTTTTGGGTTTGGAGTGTAGCGTGGTAGAGGCACCAATATTAGCGGACGAAAACCGAAGAAGTTTCCGATTCTCATTCCATTCAAATTTGTTGATTCTTCTATTGAGTGTATCCACGGCATATGGATCAAACTGCGCATTAAAATTCAGATTAATCAGATTAAATACCTTAGTGGAAACGACCGATAGGTTGATGGGTAACACCTTAAATTCCTTGGCGGCAAAGTTGTAACCACCACTAATATTTACCTGATCCAGCAGTCCCATTTTTCTGGTTCCGGTCACAGTATCTTTTTTAGAAAAAACCTTCGCCTCCAGGTTATTGGCCAGCGATACAAATACCGAACCCTCTAATCCTTGCCCCGGGATACCATACAAAGGGGAAGGTTCAAAAACAGAATACTTTCGGGTGTTGCCGGCAGCATCATATTGCACATCCCTGTAGTATCGGAAAGGTGCCGCACCAAAATCCGGATGGTAGTTAAAACTTACACTGGGCGTAAAAACATGTTTAATCCCCTTTAGCCATTTGCCTTTAAATTTATAGAAGCCATATACTTTAGTATTGAGTGTTAATGAAACATTGAAGTTTCTGGCTGAATTGAATTTCCAGATGGTATCGGATTGAACACGACCATTTATGGTATCAATCAAACCATCGCCACCGGCCACATAAACCGTATCCGGATTCCAGAAGGTGTTCACTCCTCTGAAATAGGTCCTTTCCTGATAAGAAAAAGCAGGATTAATGTTCAGATATTTAAATAAAACGATAGGGGCATCAATGTTGAGTTGTTGATTGATTCCAAAACTAAATCTGTCTTTGGTGGATGCTGTAAAAAGAATAGAGTCGTAGGTATTGAGCACACTTTGCAACTCAATAAAATAATTGAATCCGATATTTTCGTACCACTTAGGCTTACCGGTAGCCACTTTACTTTTAAAAGGCGTTACGCGCGACACACTCAATCTAACTACGGGCAGTGTAAAGCTGATAGTTTTATTCAGCAGGTTTTGAGAGTGTCTCAAACTCATCGTTAAGCTCAGCGGTGTTTTAGGAAATACATGCGAAAAATTGACACCGGAGTTAAAGGTAGTGCTCAGCAATCGGGTATCTGTTACCCTACTGCTTTGAAAAAAATCACGGCTCTGCACCTGTACACTAGCCCCAAAAGTAGAGTTCGGAATAGATTTCGGGTCTTGCTGATGTGTCCACGCAAAACTATAGGCATTAGATGGCTTGGCTCCAGGTAAGTCCGGATCGGCAGGTCGGGTTCTTAAATAAGAGAAAGCTACATTACCTGTAAATTTATAGCGAAGCGCATACTGTGCCACGGTGCCCACTCCAAAGGTTCCGTTGGTGCCTACCTGACCCAGAAATTTGAGCCCTACATAATCATTCATCGCCCAGTAATAGCCTCCGTCTCTCAGAAAAAAA
>CAYQRR010000031.1:0-14472 GCA_964419635.1 uncultured Chitinophaga sp.
CCGGAACTAAAAGTGGTATGAACACCTCCGGCAAAATCTTATTTCTCGAAGACCTGGACGAATACCTGTATCACATTGACCGAATGATGATGAACCTGAAAAGAAGCGGCAAATTACACGACCTGGCAGGGTTGGTGGTGGGTGGATTTTCGGATATGCACGACAACGATACTTCCTTCGGCAAAAACGCTTACGAAATCATAGCGGAGCATGTGCAGGAATTTAACTATCCGGTATGCTTTGATTTTCCTGCCGGACACATACCCGATAACCGCGCTCTGGTGATGGGTCGTAAGTATACACTGGAGGTTACAAATCAAAAGGCGTCCTTGTTTTGAATGCACTGGAATACGCAGCTTTCTTACTGGGCGTGGGGTATGTGATATTAGCTGCACGCGGACACGTAGGTTGTTGGCTATTCGGTATAATCAGCAGTGCCCTTTACATCTACCTTAACTATCAATGGGAGCTATACTATGATGCCACTCTTCAGCTGTTTTATGTTGGCTTAGGCTTTTATGGCTGGAGGCAATGGAACGCAACTCGTGATGAATCTCTCCGCATTGAAAACCTGCCAACAGCGAAACAATTACTAATGGTATTATTCGCCCTTCCCATTTCAATGTTGCTGGGGTATGCGACCTATACGTTTTTAAAATCGCCCTTTACATTTTTGGATGCAGGCATTACTGTATTTAGTTTGCTGGCGACTTATCTCACCGCCAAAAAGATATTGCAAAGTTGGGTTTGGTGGATTGTTATTGACCTGATAGCGACCGGGCTTTATATTGGGAAATCGGCACATATAACCGCACTGCTATACGTGGTATACACCATTGCTGCAGTATATGGCTACATAGCCTGGAAAAAACAAATGCAGATAAGTCAATGAAACGAGTAGCGTTGTTGATGCTTCTTGTCGTATTCGTTATCGGAATGAGCTGCTTCAGCTTCTTGGACGGCACTCCATACCGCGAGTCTTCTTTCTATTCGGCACAAATGCAGTTGCTCGATTCTGTTTTACAGCACTCTCCTCGAAAACTACAAGCCGATACTGTGCAATGTGGATGGGCTAAGGTAAATCTGCTTCCGCCTTTTACTACGCCCATTGCCATTGATGCTGCGCGTGGAGGTCGCCATTTTGAAGGCCTTCGCGATTCAATTTATGTAAGAGCATTTGTGTTTAAGCAGGGCGCAGAGAAAGTAGCATTCATCAGTGCCGATTTGCTCATTGTTCCCCCGCTTGTAGTTAAAATGATGGACTCGGTGATGAAAGAAAGTGGATTCACTTCCGCTAATATTTTTTATTCGGCCACACATACACACACCAGTTTAGGTGGTTGGCACCCCAGCCTGGTGGGGGAAATATTTGCCGGTAAATACGACTCTCGAGTGCCAGCGCATTTAGCATACTGCTTTAAACAAGCCATTTTTGACGCGGAGGCTGCTTGTCGGCCGGCCCGGTTTGGATATACCGAAGTGCCAGCTCCTCGCCTGGTGTTTAATCGCCTGGTAAACGAAAAAGGACGTGTAGATTCTACACTGCGAATATTGAAGATTGAAAATGATGCCGGCAAAACAGCAGCCTTGTTTACCTTTTCTGCACACTGCACTATTTTTCACGAAAAAGCTATGAACCTTTCAGCCGATTGGGCCGGTACGGCTATGCGCACACTGGAATTGTCAGGACGGTGCAATATGGCCAGTTTCAGTGCAGGGGGTGTGGGAAGTCATGGCCCTTTTGAACATTCCCAAAACCAAGAGGAGGAGTTGGACTACATAGCGAATGGCGTCAGTAAACTAATAGCCCGAAATTTCGAGCAGATAAAAACCGGTTATACCAATCGATTGGATATGCTGCGGGTGCCATTACTCTTGCGCGAACCTAACTTTCGGGTTACAGACCAAATCATTCTTCGGCCGTGGTTATTTCGTAAGCTATTTGGTGACGAGCCTGTATTTCTTCACTTTTTAAAATTGGGAAATGTATGTTTTGCCGGGACGCCTTGCGATTTTAGCGGGGAATTGATTTACGACATAAACGCGCAGCGCGACAAAAATACGCCCCAAATTAATGTTACAAGTTTCAATGGTGGATACATCGGATACATCACCGATAGTAAATGGTATAAGCTGAATGCGTACGAAACCCGCACCATGGGCTGGTTTGGCCCCGAAAACGGACCCTATTTGGTAGAAATAATCCAAAAAATGGGCGGAAATTGATGGTTAGCAGTGCAACTCCCTGTCTTTTTTTCGCTTCTTAGTTGGCGTCAAATGTTTACAAAACGCATTTGCCGATTATATTTGTCGCCCCTAAACCCCCTGAATCAGGATACATATGAATAAAAAAAATCTACTCGCATTCGCATTTGTAATTTTTGCGATGGGCAATGCGTTTGCCCAGTTGACGGTTGTAAACAACAATAACCCCACCCAGCTAGCTCAGGTGCTTGCAGGCTCAGGAGTTACTGTAAGCAATGCCACCATCAACTGTCCCGCATCATCGTTGGGCACTTTTAATAATGGTAACACCACCAACCTCGGTCTCAACTCCGGTGTGGTTTTAACCACCGGCACTGTAGCGGCCATTCCGCAAGGCAATGGAGGTTTTGCTTCTACCGATAACACTAATGGAGGCGATGCCAATCTGAACTCCATTGCTTCGGCTGCCACTCAAGATGTATGTGTACTCACTTTCCAGATTGTTCCTCAGGGGAATCAGCTGCGATTCGACTATGTTTTCGGCTCAGAAGAATATCCGGAGTATGTATGTTCCAACTTTAACGATGTATTTGGATTCTTTATTACAGGACCTAATCCCGGTGGTCCGGCATACAATGCCAATAACATAGCCCTGATACCCGGAACAGGCACCTCGGTTGCTATCAACACCGTAATCTCGGGTACGCCTGGTGCTGGCTATAGTGCTGCTGGTTGCCAATCATTGGCTTACTCTGGCTACTATGTAAATAACGGAGGCAATACCATTGTATATGACGGATTTACTACTGTGTTTACTTCTATCGTTTCAGTAGTGCCCTGTCAGACTTACACACTTAAACTGGCAATCGGTGATGTGGGGGATGGTGTGTATGATTCCGGTGTGTTTTTAGAGGCGAGTTCTTTTACTTCACAGACAGCCACTGTAGTGGGTAGTGTGGTAGACCCGGCTTACAACACAATGTTCGAAGGTTGTATTGGCGGTCAGTTTGCCATTACCATTCCTAATCTGGCTTCTTCGTCTACTGCTATTACTTACACTATGAGCGGCACAGCTACCAATGGGGTGGATTATGCCAACCTGAGCGGCACAGCATATGTTAACCCGGGAAGCAGCACTGCATTGGTTTATGTAGACCCTATCACCGATGGAACTGGCGAACCTTTAGAAACAGTAACGCTTACTGTGTTGAATCCTTGTAATGGTCAGCCGATTGGTTCTGCTACTATCAACCTGGTGGAAACACCCGACATTGATGCCACAGTGGTACCGAACACACCGGTGTGTACCGGGACGCAAGTACAACTGAACGCCACGGGTGCACCCTTTACTAACTATTCCTGGTCGCCACCTGCCGATGTATCCAACAGTACGATTGCTAACCCGACCAGTACGCCTACTGTGACCACTACCTATACCGTGAGTACCACTTTTGGTACCTGCGTGCGAACGGATCAGGTAACCGTGGATGTTATCAGTTTGCAGGCTTTGGCACAAGGATTACCAACCAATAATATATGTCCTAACGATACAGTGCAAGTAGGCGCCAGTGCCACTGGCCAAACCGGACCTGTCACTTATTTATGGTCGCCCTCTGCTACTTTACAAAATGATACTGCACAGGTGACCGAGGCTTATCCTCCCGGAACTACCACTTATACCGTGACCGTTACCGATGTAAACTCTGGTTGTTCGGCATCCTCTTCTGTCGCAATTAATGTTTACAACTTGGTTCCTCCTAGTCTGGGTCCTGACCAAAATATTTGTCCCGATGCAGCTGCTACCCCGGTAGTGCTTTCACCTACCGGTGGACCTTTCAGTTCATTTGAGTGGAGCACGACCGAGCTTACCCCTACCATTTCGGTGACCACAGCCGGCACTTACGATGTTACTGTAGTGGAAACATCTACCGGATGCGAACTGGTTTCATTACCTGTTACCATTGTTTATTATCCGGTTATTCCTGCTACGTTGAGCGACACCGGTTTTTGTCCGGGAGAAACAATCGTATTGTCGGCTAATGCCGGCTTTACAAACGTAGTATGGAGCACCAGCGAAACAACAAATACTATTTCAGTTTCCACAGCTGGTACATTCTACTATAGTGCCGATGATAATAATGGATGTGCTGTGAATTCGGATACTATATCTACCTTGATAGGCACAGCACCTGCAGTGAACGCTACTGCCAGCCCTGACACTATTTGTGCCGGAGGAAGTTCTGTCTTGTCTTCGGGTGCAGCCCAAGGCTTAACCTACAGCTGGCTTCCGGGCAACGGAAATACTTCAACCATCACAGTAAACAGTGCTGGAGTATATATCGTAGCAGTGAGCGACCAATTCTGCACCACCAGAGACACTGTTGAGGTATTTCAATACATTACTGCACCGGTTTCTATCGGCCCAGACCAGCAAGGTTGCGAAAGCGCAGGCGATGTGTTTACGCTTAACCCCAGCGGTGGGCCATATACTTCGTATAATTGGAGCAATACGCAGATTACACCTTCTATTACTGTATCGACAAGCGGAAGCTACAATGTGTCTGTGGTTGATCCTGTAACCGGATGCGAATTGGTTTCTAATACAGTTATCATTACCATCCAGCCCGAAACATTTGCAGCTTTAAACGATACCGGAATGTGTCCGGGTGAAACCATTACTTTATCTGCATTATCTACTCTCACGGATGTATTATGGAGTACGGGAGCGCAAACTACCGATATTCAAGTGTCGGCTAACGGAACTTTCTGGTATGTGGGTGCAGACCAAAACGGATGCCCTGCTTTCTCTGATACTGCTACTGTAACCATGGGCACTCCTCCTGTGGTGAACGCAACTGCCAGCCCTGACACGATTTGTATTGGTGGTTCCACCACCCTGAGCAGTGGTGCTGCCGGTAACCTGCAATATTTATGGACTCCAGGCAACCAGAATACTTCAACCATTACTGTGAGCCAGGCTGGTACCTATATCGTGCGGGTGAGTGATAATTTTTGTCCTTCATTTGATACTGTAGAAGTATATCAATACGCTCCTAAGACTATTTTGCTGAATGCTGACACTTCAGTGTGTCCCGGTGCTAGTGTGGTGGTGACACCAAGTGGCGCTCCTTATGTAAGCTATCTGTGGAGCAATGCTGCGGTAAGCCCTACTATAACGGTGAATACGGTGGGTAATTACTCTGTATTGGTTAATGACGGACAGTGTAGCTATCCTTCTGATACCTTTACGTTGAGTAATATACAAGTAGCAACCCCTAATGCATTCAGCGATACAACTGTTTGTTCAGGTGAGCCGGTAATTCTCACTTCAGAGCCTGGTTTTAGTAACTACGGTTGGAGTAACAACCTGCCGGGTAGCACCACACTCGTGGTAAATCCGGGTTCTTATTCTTATACCGCTACAGACGGTAACAATTGCACAGTGACCTCTAACAGTGTAGTGGTGACGCATAACCCAAGACCTAACCCGAATATTACAGCAGTACCAGCGGTCATTTGTGTAGGCCAAGGCAGCAGTACTTTAAGTGTAAACAGCGAAGCAGGGGTGAGCTATGTATGGTTCCCTGCCGGCAGCGGAACCAGCATTCAAGTAAGCAACGCGGGTACTTATGTAGTGGAAGCTACTTTGAATAACTGTGTTGCTTTTGATACCTTGGCTATTACCTCTTCCGATACTCCAACCATCAGTCTTCCTGCATTTGTGTTGACATGTGGCGACAGTGTTGTGCTGGATCCTGCTCCAGGCCAAAGCTACAACTATGTATGGAGCAACCAGAGTACCAGTAGTACCGTAACTGTATCTTCGACCAATAACGTGACGGAAGTATATAGTGTTACCGCTACTAATAGCGATGGATGTACGGCTACGAGCTTCAGCAGTGTGATTATTAAGAATTTGAATGCGGTTGCTGTAGCCAATCCGGATACTATTTTTATAGGAGATTCGGCCCAGATTTGTGTGAATACTGATTTCAGTGGTTCCTTTACCTACCTTTGGTCTCCAGCTGCACAGGTAAGTTCTCCGGATGCGGCTTGCACCTTTACCAGTCCCTTGGCAGATCAAACGTATACTGCAACCGTTGTAGATGCTGACGGCTGTGTAGACAGTGCTTCGGTGGTGGTGTATGTGCTGTTCCCGGATAACGTAGCTATGCCGAATGCCTTTACACCGAATGGAGATGGCAAGAATGATTTGTTCTATCCCGTATTGTTGGGTAATTATCAGAAGGTAACTGATTTCAGAATCTATAACCGTTGGGGGGAGTTGGTGCATTCTTCTACCGACCCATGGAACGGTGATTTTAAAAACTCCGGACAGCCTGCCGGTACTTATATCTACTATGTGGTAGTGAATGTGCCGGATATTCAGCAGCCGGGCGCTACGAAAGATTTGAAATACCAGGGCTCCTTTACGCTGCTGCGATAAACTTCATTAAATCTTAAAAAAACCTCTGCTAATGCAGAGGTTTTTTTTTGGAATATGAAGTGACTTGAATATAAAAAGGGGGCAAAGTTGTGTAGGCGAGTGGAGCAGCAAGGAATAGTAATGCTGACAGGCTTCGCCTTAGGGGGTATAAGTATGAAACCTAGATAGCTTATCTACTATTGATTTCGTTTTCTTATCCTGTTGGCGGGTGTAAATGCCCGCCTATTCACAGATTAGTTTCCGCTTATACTGCCCTCGCCTTGAGCGCAGGAAAAAAACTAATAAGGGAAAGAGATGCACAGCTTCGCAAGAGAGAAGTGTCATTGCTTATCGTTCAATACAAATTACAATGGTTAACTGATAATCCCTCAATTTCTACCTTTGCCCGGCCCCCAAGCGGGTGTCTATGGAGTATCGTATTTTTAATCATCAGTTGCAGTTTCGTTTCCCATTTCGTATTGCTCACGGGCAGCGCAAACATACCGCGGTAGTATATCTGCAGCTCCGTTTAGATGGGCATACCGCCTGGGGTGAGGCCGCCCTGCCGCCCTACCTTCCTGAAACACAGTCAAGCGTAGGCCACTTTATACAATCCTTTATGCAAGCGCATCCTCACGAACAGCCGGAGCAGTTGCTGTCTATCTTGCAAGAAGAGCAAACCAACATGCCTGCTCGTGCAGCGCTGGATATGGCGTTACATAGCCTGCTGACCCAGGCAAAGCCCAGCGATTCAGACCAACTATCGTTTGCCACAGCTCCACAGCCGCCTTCGTTTTATACCATAGCGGCCTGCACCTCGCTCGGTGAGATGCAAGAGCGAGTCGTGCTGGGTGAGCAAAACGGTTTTACTCATTTTAAACTCAAATTGATAGACGAAAACATTGCCCCCACGCTGGATTGGTTTCGCGCCTGCACCGCGCTGCCCTTCGCGGTGGATGCCAATCAAAGCTGGCAGAGTGTGGACGTGGCAGTGGCGCATTCGTTCACCTTGCAGCAGCATGGGTGTTTGTTTATAGAACAGCCCTTTGCTAAGGATGCCCTGGCCGCTCAGGCTGCACTGAAGTGGCAGTCGGCTCTGCCGGTTTTTGCCGATGAAAGTTGCCAGCGTCTGCAGCAGTTGCCGGCTCTGGCCGATGCATTTAATGGTGTTAATATTAAGCTGATGAAATGCGGTGGCCTTACCGAGGCTTATCAAATGATACAACAGGCGCGAGTGCTCGGCTTACAGGTGCTTATCGGTTGCATGAGCGAATCTTCCGTGGGATGTAGCGCTGCGGCTTCTCTGGCTCCTCTCTGTGACTATGCCGACCTGGACGGTCCTTTTTTAATTACCAATGATTTTGATGCTGCACAATGGACATAAAAAAACCGCTGCCCGGCAGCGGTTTTTTTTATGTCTTGTTAGAACCGTTAAAAATTATTGCACATCGGTAGCCGGGTTGCGGATGTTCAGTTGCACTCCATTAAAATTGCTCACGATGCCTGTAAATGTTTTGTTGCCTGATGGCAGTGCCGTAGCCGAAAAGGTAGCCGCACTTCGGGTAAAGTGATTTAAAATTCCGGTGCCATCGTTGATTTGCGTGGTGCCGCTCCAGGTAGCCGAGCCACTGATGGTGGCATTTAGAATCTGCACCAAGGTAGACTCCCACACATTGGCATTGGCCTGAATCTGAGCCACAGTAGCCACGCGCGGTGTAATGGTGCCGGTACCGGTTTTGGTAGCTGCACTACCCGGCACATTAATGATTTGCACCAGTCCGTTGTAGGCCGATAGCGTAAGCCCGCCCGCGTTTACTTCCACTTCATCGCCCGGCACAAAACTGTGGTTAGACGTAAAGCGAACCACAATGCCGCCAGTAGAGTCCTGTAGCACCATGTTTTTGGGGTCGGTGTTGGCAAACGAAGCATCGGAAATTACAATCCCTTTAATCACCTTAGGCGAAGGAATGGTGACATCGCTTCCACCATATGAAGCGCGCAAACCGAGGATGCCATCGCCACCAATAACCACTCCACCGCCACAGCGGGTAGTGTCCAGCATCACATCGGCCAGCGAGCGGATAAGCAATTGAGCATCGCCATTATAACTGCTGTAGATAGCCAGCAACTTTCCGTTGCCGGCATCGGTAGGAGAGTTGGCAAAAGAAGCGTAACCGCTGGTGCGCACCAGGATGGTGCCTCCGTTGCAGTCTTTCAAGGTTCTGTTCACCGATACTTTATTGTAGCCATCGGCATAGTTTTTTCCTACATCAGATGTTTGAAATTCTACCCCGTTCAATTCAATGAGTTTGTTTTGGTAGCTTTCGTTCAGCTGTGAAATAGATACCACATGCGGGACCACCGGCAAGCCATATACACCTTTGAAAATGTGTTGGTCAAATGCGGCACTGGGAATGTTGTCTACATCGCCATCACTGTTTAAGTAGCCACCAATTTGAATTACCCCGGCATAGTCGCCCATCCATAAACCTTTCAGTTTAATAAACAATCTGCGGCCTACCGGATAGTCGGCATACAAACTGCTGCGGTCCAGCTTAAGGGCAATGCCGGCTGTAGAATCTTCCACCGCGAGCATTTGATACAGGTTGCCCTCTTTATCGTCACCCACTACCAATACTTTAATCACCCAGTCTTGGGTAATTTGCATCGGTGTACCGGTGTAGCGGGCCTTTACCGAGTCCAGCGTAATGTTGGCAGTCATGTCAGGGTCTTTGCCTCCCACAGGCGGAGCATCAAAGTTGTCTTTAATACAACCGGCCAGAAAAAACAGAGCAGCAAAAACAGGAAGTAACTTTTTCATGAGAAATGGATTTGTAATGATGGTATAGAACTTAATGATGATGGTTTAATTATTGCATTCGGTAGGCCAAGCTCACAAAATAAGTGGTGCCATAGCCATAGAAATATTTGGGTGGGAATTTGTCTACGTTTTTTTCATTGAAATCGAACCGCACCTGCTCAAAGCCTCCGGTGATAAAACTTTTATTGTTGGTCACATTGCTTACCCCCACGTTAAAGATAAGGAAGTGGCGTTTCTTCAAATCCCGGAATTGATTATTAAGCAGCCAGGAATAGCCGGCAAAAATATCCATGGTAAACTGTCCTTTCAGTTTTTGCTGATTAACAATCTGGCTGAAGAGTGAGGATGAAGGATCTACTGTTTCCACGGCTCCTTCGGTTCTGCGGGCCGGACTAAAATCTAACCACATCCAGTCGTAATAGTTGAAGTTGACATTCACAAACCAAAACTTAGGGTCGCGGTAGTTGATACCAAAAGAGGTGGCCAACTGTGGTGTGCCGCCTACATTAAATCCTTTGGCATATACCAGTTCATTACTGACCACTTGTTCGCTGTTATCCTGCGTGATGGTGGCGGTTGGGCGCGATACATATGTGTATCGGCCCATAGAGGCTACAGCCGATACCGAAAATCCTTTATACACTTTCGCTTCGGCACCCAACTCAAATCCCCAGTGGCGGGTATCTATATTCGTCATGGTATAATTCACCAGCGTTCTAAAGTCATCGTGGAAATAGATGATGTTTTTAGTTTGGTCGTTGAATTGGGCAAAGAAGAAACCGGCCCGCAGTTTCACCCGGGGGGTGGTTAGGCGGTAGCCTGCTTCAGCGCTATATACTTTTTCGTTAACCAGATTGGTGGCCACCGTGTTTCGGGTTCTGGGCGACACAAACGAGTTATCGAAACTCGGGGCCCGAGTCAGGTAAGAGCCGTTGGCATACAAATAATTTCTTCCGTTGATTTTGTAGTTGAGCCCTCCTTTGAAAGCATAATTGAAAAACTTCTGCACTTCGCTTTTGCCAAAACTGGTTTCAGGAAAGAGGCCCACCAGCGTTTTTCCGTTTCTCCAAAAGGCCGTAAGCGAAAGCTCGGTGCTCAGAAAGAAATCGATGTGGTTGTATTTGAACATCGCCTGGCCAAATAGCCCCGGGCGGTGAATGTGGCTTTCGTAATTATAACCCCATTTGTCGCCTACTTTTAAAATGCGGTTGGGATTATTTAAATCATTTTGCGCTACCGAAAAACTGTCTGGAAAATCACGAACTGCAAACTGATTGACATCCACATAAAAGTCTGCCCCCAGCAGGTCGTCTACTTTCTTGTAGTTTTCGGTCACCAGCATTTGGTAGGTGAGCGCAGCTGTTACCGACACGTGGTCATTGATGCTGGTATTATAAGTAGAAGCAAAGTCGAAGCGTTTGTTGTTTTGGATGCGGTCTTCAATAATGTATCGCGCACGCTTACCGGTTACGCTATTGCCGGCAATACCGTTCACGCTGTCAATGGTCTCCAGGCTGGTGTAATTGGCTTCATATAAGCGGTCCCAGTTAATCTGGCGGAGGTTTTCATTATCGCGCAGTAGTTTTTCGGTATAGGCACGCTGCAAGGTGTCGTCTTGTGCCGATGGCAGGTAGCGGTAGTAGTCGGGGCGAGGGTCGCTGGCGTTGTTCCAGTCTAAAGCCGTAGAGCTGCGAATGCCGAACGAAAAAGCAGCTGCGGTGGTTAGGTTGCTTTGGTTGTTGATTTTAAACTCGTGAGTGAGAATGATCATGGGCTGATGATTTTTGCCCACGGTGGCGTTTCTTTTTTTGCCATTCTGCCAGCCCCAGTTAGGGTTGTAGTAGTTAGTACCGGCCAAATCATACATCTCCTGCACCGCTGCGGTGTTTCGGCCATTTCGGGTAGGTGTGCCAAAGGCTGTGAGTGCCAGCGAGTGCTTAGTGCCAAAGTATTTTTCAACCGACAAAAAGTAGGAATACCCATCATAGAAAGTGCCCGGTACATATCCCTCTGCTGCCCACCTGCGCGAAAATGAAACCGATACCGCCCAGCCGTGTTTCAGCAAACCGGTGCTGTAAGTAGCCATCAGGCGGTGGCGGTAATTGCGGTTGGTAGTGGCATACGACACCTGCAACTGCTTACGCTGCTTAGAAGCGCGGGAATCCAAGGCGTAGGCACCGCCCACGCCACCACAGGTAAAGGTAGTAGGCTGCAGACCCAGGGTATTTTCGCGGTTCCACATCACATTGTTTAGTCCGCCCCATTGTCCCCAGAATGTGCCCCCGTCTTCCAAATCATTCACCGGGACACCATTCATGTAAGTAACGTAATTCTCAAAATCGTATCCCCGCATTCTGAATCGCACATTCCCAAAAATGAAAGAGGCGGTGGAAAGAAACACATCGCGAGATGCGTTCAAGGCACTGGATACGTTCTGCGCTCCACCATCGCGATTGTCGGTTTCCGATAAACTGACAGTGGGAATGTTTTCCTGATTTTGACGCGAATCATCTTCTACGCCTTCGGCTGTTTTATACACCATGGTACCCAGATTCACCAGACGCTTATCAATTTTGGGTTGGTTGCCCTCCAGCATCTCTCCATCGATAGACATGGGCAAAACTTCGTATTCTTTTTCCCCCACTTTTACACTAATGCGATAGGTGCCCGGCTCCACATCGGCCGCAAACTTGCCACTTTCATCGGTGGTGGTGGTAAACGATTTGGACTCTGAAGAGAAGGTAACAATGGCTTTGGCCGCAGGCTCGGTGGTGTTTACTTCCTGAATAAACCCGGTGGCGGTGTTTAACTGAGCCATCACGATAAAAGGACAGATGGCAAACCACAGCGCTAGAAATTTCTTTGACATATAAAAAGTGTTTGTCCGCAAAAACGGGGGGCAAATCTATCCTTTTTAACTGCCTGTTATAGTGGCCGGTTTTAAGCTGTTGATAAGGTAAGGTTAAGACTGTCCGGTTTATTAAAACTCGTAACTCTTGGGTGCTATGTTCATCCTAACCCCCACGCTGAAAAGGAAGGCGGAGTTGATGAATGTGGGATTATTGACCGACTTTACCGAAGACTTGCTGCGATAGGTCATGTCTACATCTAAGTATACGTTATGCCATGGGCGATAAGTGAGCAAGAACTGAAAATAATTGATGCTGCCCTTAGCGCCCTGCAGTAGTTTATTACCAAACTCGCGCGATACAGTGGTGCCACCGCCCGAGTTGCGCAAAATGTCGCCACCATAATTGGTCATGGCGGGTGTGCCGAGGGTCAGGTCTAAGGTGTCGTCCCCTACCTGCGCGGTAATAAACTTCGCATTCATGGTCAGGTTGGGCAAAGGCTGATAACGCAATTGCAGGATGATTTCGTAAAAATTGGCCCCCAGCGGATGCGCGAGCGGTTGGTTGTAATGTGAATAACTGATTTCGCTACCGGCTGTGTAAGTGAAAGGGCGCGCCATATTAAACTCCACTTGGCCGTCCAGGTTTTTGACAATGTCGATGTATTTTACCCCCAATTGCATGGCCCATTTATTGGCCCACCATCCGCTGCGGTTGAAGGCATACTTAAAATTAAACTCATCAAGCACCACCTGTCCGTAAATAGATAAATGGTTGATGAGGTTCACTTTTATATCGGCACCAATGAGCACATTATCGGGGCTGCCCACGGCATGTTCAATGGCCCGGTAAAAAATAATGGGGTTTAAATATTGCAGTTCAAAGTGATTGCTCCGCTTGGAAATAACGCCTTCAAACAGACCAATGTTTAAGAAGTGAGCCGCCTGTATGCTCAGGTGATGCACCGCCATATATTTTTTGGGCAGCAAAGCATCGGCACCACGGTTGTAAGGGGAATTAAGCTCGGCCAAAATACTTTGGTAGCGCACCCGCCACACATCCACACTAAACTTCAGGAAAAGATAAGGTGCTGAAAAATCAGACAAAAAGAAGGAGCGCTGTCCGTTGCCAATAAAATGTTTATCGCGGCCAAAGGTGATGTTGATGTATTTAAGCGTGTTGACATTGATATATCCACGGGCATCAAAATAATCGATGCCATCATCAAACTTGAAAATTTTGGAGGAGTAATCTTTCCAATAAGCCTGACCCGGCACATACGGATAATTGCTGGCGGTGGTTCTCACTTTGTCGGCTACGTAGGCAGGCGGTCGGGCCGAGTTGCCAGTTACGTTAAAGTAAAAACTAAACACGCGCTTAATGTTTCCGCGCACTTCCACCCCCACCGAACGGGTAAATACAAATCTTGATTTATAACTCTCAACTCCTACACGCACATCCACCATGGGGTTCAGGCGCACATCAAAGAGCCCTTTCTTTTTGGTGCTGTAATGCAGAAAACTAGCCGGTTCGCGCCAAAACTTCCAGGCCGGGCGTTTGGTTTTGCTTTCCAGACTATCGAGCCATTCTCCGTTTTCGTCTATCAAAAACTGGATTTGTGATTGCTGTACTTTTGAAAACTTGATATTAGACAGTAGCAGCGTTTCGGCCATCTTAGCCACTTTGCCGCGGTGGTAAGGCTTGTCAGAGGTATGTGTTACGGGAAGTATTTTACCGTATTTAATGTCCAGGCGGTCTACATAATAATTGGCTTCGTTGCCAAATTGGATAAAAGTACCTTGCGACAACAAGGTGCTCACCGAAGTAATAAGCAGACCTACTACCAAGGCGGAGGTCCTGTAAAATAAGCTGCAACTCATTGCGCCAAACCTAAAATTTTTTTGGAAGCAAATACTACTTTAGCCACACACATCTAAAATTGGAATGCTATGAAGGTTTTAAAGCCGATATTGTTGGTCGTGCTCTTTTTGGGAGCGATAGGAGCGGCCTTTTTTTATGGATTGAATAAAGTGCGCAATGGCCTTTCGGCTAATTACCCAACCATTAAAAGCCTGGTACGTGGTGCGCGTATTGAAGTGGACTCTGCATTGGTAATGAGTTTTACCAAAGAGGAACAACCGGCATTGGCCGCAGCGCTTAATAGCATTTCA